>NZ_JBEXCY010000046.1:0-64987 GCF_040605515.1 Dactylosporangium sp. NPDC005572
GCACCCCTGCAACGTCAGGGTGTGCGGTGGTTGACAGGTTCATAGTGTTACGGCGGCCATAGCGGAGGGGAAACGCCCGGTCCCATTCCGAACCCGGAAGCTAAGCCCTCCAGCGCCGATGGTACTGCACCCGAGAGAGTGTGGGAGAGTAGGACGCCGCCGGACAAACCTTTCCTTCAGGGGCCCACCATCTGGTGGGCCCCTGAAGCGTTTCTCAGGCCTTGTCGAAGAGTGCCGCCTACGACATCCGCATCCGTTCCGCGAACCGAGTGAGCTCGTCGAGGTCGTCGCCGGCGGGGATCACCAGTCGGGTCACGCCCTCTTCGGCGAGGGCCTCGACCTGGTCCTTCGTGAGGTCGGGAGAACCCCAGCGGGTGTACTCCGGCCGGCCCGCCAGGTCGCGTTGCAGCGCGCGTTCCTCCGGCGGGAGCATGCCGCCCGGGAACCAGCCGTCCCCACGAGACGCCGCTCGCCGGGCCGCGGCACGGCTGGCGCCGCCGACGTGGATCGGCAGCATGGCCAGGGGTGCCGGGAAGCTGGTCAGGTCCTTGAACGCGAAGAACTCTCCGTCGAAGCTCACCGGGCCCCCGGTCCACAGCAGGCGCAGCACGTCGATGGCCTCGTCGGCGCGGCGGCCCCTGCTGCTGAAGTCGACGCCGACCGCCGCGGCCTCCGCCGGGATGTTGCCGATGCCGATGGTCAGCAGGCGCATCCGGCCCCGGGATAACACGTCGATCGTGGCCAGGCGCTTGGCCAGGATGACCGGGTGGCGGTACGGCAGGAGGAGCACTCCCGTTCCGAGCAGGACGCGGTCGGTCGACGCGGCCACGAAGGTGAGGGCGTCGAGCGGGTCCAGGAACGGTACCGACTCCATGGTCAGGTGGTCGGGGACGTAGAAGCCCTCGAAGCCGCAGGCCTCGGCGTGCCGGGCGACGGCGACCAGCAGCTCGGGGTCGGTGGGCCGGTGGTGGACGGCAAACCTCATGGCCGGGACCGTAGAGGTTGACGCCGGCGTCAACGCAAGGCTCTGGCCACCGCGTCCGCGGCGTTGACGACGTGGGTTCTGGCTTCCTCCTTGATCTGGGCGAGGGCGACCACGCCGACGCTGGCCTCCAGGCCCTCGACGTGTGGGACGGCGGCCGCCACGCCGAAGGCGCCCGGCTGCAGCTCGCCCTCGGTCGCTACCGCGCCGAAGTCGCCGTCCCGGCCGGCCAGGATCGCCTTGCCCGCCGCGCCGACCTCCAGCGGGTGGCGGGAGCCCGTTCGGTACGCCACGTGGAACTGGGTCCAGCTCGGCTCCACCACTGCCAGTGCGTAGGCCTCGCCGCCGTCCGCGATCGTCAGGTGGGCCGTCGCACCTACTGTCTCGGCCAGGCGGCGCAGCGCCGGGAGGGCCGCGTCCGCCACCAGCGGCTGGGCCCGCCTCGCCAGGTGTAGGACGCCTGCGCCCACCCTCAAGCGGCCGGACGGGTCCCTGCGCACCATGCCGTGTTCGGACAGGGTGGCGACCAGGCGGTACACCACCGCTCGGCCGACGCCCAGGCGGGCCGCGGCCTCGGTCATGGTCAGGCCGCTGGGAGCGTCGGCCACGAGGTGGAGCAGGCGCAGGCCGCGGTCCAGGGTCTGCGCGGTCTCGGTCACCTACTCATTGAACGCCAGCGCGTCCGGCTTCGTCTCGCAGGTGGCGGTCCATTGCGGTACGACGGCGCCCTTCACGGTGATGGTGCCCTTGAGCTGGAAGACGACCTGCGCGACGGCCACATCGGCGGGCATGTCCACGGTCAGTTCGGCCGCGCCGGTGTGCGGGTCGTCCTGGTTGGGGCCGCCGAGCGACAGGGGCAGGTTGACCGGGACGGGGCCCTCGGAGCCGGTGATCGCGAGCGCCGACGGGGTATCGACCGCGATCGCGATGCCGTTGCGGCTGTACCACAGGCTGAGCTTGAGGTTCATCCAGACGCGGCCGGTCTTCGCCCAGCCCCGGGCCTCCGCCCACGGCTCCAGCGTCGCGTTGGCGGAGAAGACGACCGTCGAACCGTTGATCGACTTGTCCGGGCTGGCGATGTCGCAGCGGAAGGAGGCGGCGTCGCGGCGCCTCGGGTACAGGCCGGGGATCGGGGTGCTCGTCTCGGCGGTGCGCAGGTCGATCCACTGGGTGCGTTCGGTGTCGGTGATCTCGAGCCGGGTTGTTGCACCCTTGGGCGCGGCGACGACGATGAACGCCTGGCTCTGGAACTTCGGTACCTGATGCGGCTGGCCGTTGATCTTCACCAAAGCGTCGGCGAACCCCGTCGTGATGGTCCCTTCGGGCGCGGATCCGACATACGCGACGACCCATTCCTCGTCGGGGTTCTTCGGCGGCGGGGTTGCGTTACGCCCTTCGATGTCGGCCGGATAGGTGTCGGTCGCGCCGATCATTTCCAGGTGCAGGCCGGCCTTCGGCCAGCGCAGGTTCGCCTCCTGTTTGCCGAGGACGCGGATGAACGGCAGCTCCAGGCTCGCCGGGCGGGGGCCCTGATGCACCATGACCTTGGGGTTCGGCGGCGGCGGGCTGACGGTCGACCAGTCCGTGGGCGGGTCGGATTTCGAGCAGGCCGACAGGAGCAGTACCCCGCACAAGGCGAGTCGGCGGATCAGCACGTGGCTGATTCTGCGGTCGCGCACCCGGGTCGCGCGACATCGCGTCACAATGCCGACCGGTACTCTTGCATCTGTGACCCTACGCCTGTATGACACCGCCACCCGATCGGTCCGGGACTTCGTCCCGAAGACGCCCGGGCAGGTCGGCATCTACCTGTGTGGGCTCACCGTGCAGGCCGGTCCGCACATCGGCCACCTTCGCTCCGGCGTCAACTACGACGTGTTGCGCCGGTGGCTGCTGAAGTCCGGCTTCGAGGTGACGTTCATCCGCAACATCACCGACATCGACGACAAGGTGCTGCAGAAGGCCCTGGAGGCCGACCAGCCGTTCTGGTCGATCGCCTACGCCAACGAGCGCCTCCTCGCGGCCACCTACGACAAGCTGGGCGTCCTGCCGCCGACGTACGAGCCGCGCGCCACGGGGCACATCCCCGAGATGCACGAGCTGATCAAGGTGCTGATCGACAAGGGGCATGCGTACCCGGCGACCGACGGCTCCGGCGACGTGTACTTCGACGTGCTGTCCTTCGGCGACTACGGCTCGCTGTCGAACCAGCGGCCGGAGAACATGGAGCCGGCCGCCGACGGGCCCGCCCGGTCGAAGAAGGACCCGCGGGACTTCGCGCTGTGGAAGGGCGTCAAGGCCGACGAGCCGTCGAACGCGTACTGGCCGTCGCCGTGGGGGCCCGGCCGACCCGGCTGGCACATCGAGTGCTCGGCCATGTGCTGGCGGTATCTCGGCGAGGAGTTCGACATCCACGGCGGCGGGCTCGACCTGACGTTCCCGCACCACGAGAACGAGATCGCCCAGTCGCACGCGGCCGGGCACCCGTTCGCGCGGTACTGGGTGCATCACGCGCTGCTCAACCTGGGCGGCTCGAAGATGGCGAAGTCGCTCGGCAACGTGGTGTCGCTGGAGTCGCTGGTCGAGTCCGGCGTGCGGCCGGTCGAGATCCGCTACTACCTGCTCGCGCCGCACTACCGGTCGGTGATCGACTACACGC
Organism: Dactylosporangium sp. NPDC005572; assembly: GCF_040605515.1. Taxonomy (NCBI): domain Bacteria; kingdom Bacillati; phylum Actinomycetota; class Actinomycetes; order Micromonosporales; family Micromonosporaceae; genus Dactylosporangium; species Dactylosporangium sp. NPDC005572. Next base: position 3,642 of record NZ_JBEXCY010000046.1, read on the forward strand.
CGGCGGCCATGGAGGAGGCGGCGGTCGCGTACCGGCGCCTGGAGAACTTCGTCCAGCGGGCCTTCGAGCTGACCTCGTCGGCCGAGCTGGGCGAGCTGCCGGCCGAGTTCGCGGCGGCACTGGACGACGACCTCAACACCTCCCGGGCGCTCGCCGTCGTGCACGACCTCGTGCGGGACGCCAACGCGGCGCTCGCGGCAGGCGACAAGGTCTCGGTCGCGCGGTGGCTCGGGTCGATCCGGGCCATGCTCGACGTGCTCGGCGTCGACCCGCTGTCGGACCAGTGGCGGTCTGCCGAGTCCGGCGATTTGACCCGGGTGGTTGACTCACTCGTGTCGCTCGCGCTGGAGCAACGGACCGCCGCGCGGGCCCGCAAGGACTGGGCCGCCGCCGACGCGGTGCGCGACCAGCTCAAGAACGCCGGTATCGCGGTGGAGGACACCCCGACCGGCCCCCGATGGACGCTGGAGAGCTGAGGCACATGCCAGGGAATTCCGAACGCCGCGGCAAGCGCGTGGCGTCGAAGAAGGGCGCCGTTAAGGGCTCCGGCGGCAAGAACCGCCAGTCGCTCGCCGGCCGCGGCCGCACGCTGCCGGCCGACGAGCGGCCGTGGCACAAGGGGTACTCCGGCGACGAGGAGCTGCCCCAGCGCACCGCCTGGAAGCAGGACAAGGAGCGCCGGGCCGCGGCCGCAGAGGGCCGCGCGCCCAAGATCGGCCAGCCCGGCACCAAGCGCACGGCCGGCAAGGGCCCGTTCGGCGCGTCTTCGAAGAAGGCCGCGCCGGCCCGGTCGGGCCCGCGGGTGTCGCCGGGGCGCAAGGCCGCCCAGCCGAAGGACGGCCCGGAGCTGCTCGTCGGCCGCAACCCGGTCGTCGAGGCGCTGCGCACCCACGTCCCGGCCACGGCGCTGTACGTGGCGCTCGGCATTGACATGGACGAGCGGGTCAAGGAGGCCGTGCGCACCGCCGCCGAGCGGGGCATCGCGATCCTCGAGGTCACCCGCAACGAGCTCGACCGGATGACCGGCGGGGTCCTGCACCAGGGCCTCGGCCTGCAGGTGCCGCCGTTCGCGTACGAGCCGTTCGCCGACCTGCTCGCCTCCTCGCTGGAGTCGACCACGCCGCTGCTGGTGGCGTTGGACGGCGTCACCGACCCGCGCAACCTCGGCGCGATCATCCGCTCCGCGGCCGCGTTCGGCGCGCACGGCGTCTTCCTGCCCGAACGGCGCTCGGCCGCGATCACCGCCACCGCCTGGCGCACCAGCGCCGGCGCGGCGGCCCGGGTCAAGGTCTCCCAGGTCACCAACCTGACCCGCTCGCTCAAGGCGTGCCAGGAGGAGGGCTTCGTCGTCGTCGGGCTCGACGCCGACGGGGAGACCTCGCTGTACAGCCTGGAGGCTGCGGTCGGCCCGCTGGTCGTGGTCGTCGGCTCCGAGGGGCGCGGCCTGTCGAGGCTCGTCGGGCAGACCTGTGACCTGCGGGTGGGCATCCCGATGGTCTCCGACGTCGAGTCCCTCAACGCCTCCGTCGCCACCGCGGTGACCCTCGCGGAGGTCGCTCGTCGGCGATCTGCCTGATCTCTGGCGCATTGGTCCGGGCTGCCTAATATGGGCCCGGTGAATGAGCCTCAGCAGGGCTTCGCGATCGGAGTCGATCTCGGGACGTCCAACACCGTCGCTGTCATCCGCTGGCCCGACGGACGGACCCGCCCGCTCCTCGTCGACGGGGCGCCCATCATGCCCTCGGGCGTCTTCGTCGACGAGAACGGCCGGCTCCACGTCGGCCGGGACGCCGCGCGGCTGGCGGGCCTGGACCCCTCCCGCTTCGAGCCCAACCCGAAGCGACGGATCGACGAGCCCACGGTACTGCTGGGAGACCGCGAACTCCCGACCGTCGACCTGCTGGCGTCCATCCTGGCGTCCGTCGCCCGGGCCGCGGTCGAAGCGGTCGGCTTCCTCCCCACGGCGGTCCTGACCTACCCGGCGGCGTGGGGCACGCGCCGCCGGGAGGCCCTCCAGACGGCCGCTCGGCGGGCCGGCTGGCCCCCGGTCATGCTGGTGCCCGAGCCGGTGGCGGCCGCCCGGTACTTCGCCGACGTGCTGCGGCGGCCCGTTCCCGTCGGCTCGGCCCTCGCCGTGTTCGACTTCGGTGGCGGCACGCTGGACATCGCTGTCGTGCGCAATGACGGCGGTCGTTTCGAGGTCATCGGTACCGGTGGATTGGAGGACCTGGGCGGGCTCGACGTCGACGCCGCCCTGGTCGAGCACCTCGGGCTGGTGATCGGGCAGATGGCGCCTTCCACGTGGGCGGCGCTGCGCAACCCCGCTACCACCTCCCAGCGGCGGGATCGGCGGCTGTTCTGGGACGACGTCCGTGGCGCCAAGGAGATGCTGTCGCGGGCCACCGTTGCGCCCATCACCGTTCCGGGCCATGACCAGGCTATTCACCTGACGCGTGAGGAGCTGGACAAGGTCATCGAGCCGCTGGTCCGGCGGGCCGTGTGGGAGACCGGGGCCGTCGTTCAGCGCTCTGGGCTGCGGGCCGACCAGCTCGCTGGGCTGTTCCTCGTCGGCGGGTCCTCCCGGCTGCCGCTCGCCGCCCGGCTGCTGCACGCTGAGCTGGGGATTCCGCCTACCGTGCTGGAGCAGCCGGAGTTGCCGGTGGCCGAGGGGGCGCTGGCTGAGCTCGCGCCGGTCAGCGGGTACAGCACGGACAGCATCCCGGCGGGTCGCGTCTCCAACCCTCCCTCGGCGCCGGTGTCGCCCGGCTTCGCCGGTGCGCCGACGTCCGCGCCCGCGTTCGGGAACGCATCGCCGCCTGCTGGTTATCCGATGACGGCCGCGGAGGCCGTTCCGCCGTCGATTTCGGCACCGCCGACCCAGAGCTACTCCGCACCGCCGAGCCAGGGCTATTCAGCGCCGCCTACTCAGGGGTTTGCAGCGCCGCCCACTTCCGCGCCGCCAGCCCAGGGCTATTCCGCGCCGCCGGTTTCTGGGGCGCCCACGTCGCCGCCGCACTCCGGGCAGCCGCCCTTCGCGCCCTCGCCCGCTCCGGGCGCCGGCGGTTCGGGGAAGCGCCGCACGGGGCTCCTGGTCGGTGTCGCGGCCGCGGTTGTGGTGCTGCTCGTCCTCGGCGGCGGTTACTGGTTCTTCTTCCGCGACCGGGACACGGCGGTCGACTTCACCACCATCTCCAGCTACGGCTCGATGGACCTCGGCGCCGCGGACCAGGTCACCGGAGTGACGACGGTGACGATCGGCGAGCGGGTGTACGTCGGCTGGGAGGCCAACAAGAAGTACCAGGTCGCCGCCTACGACCTCAAGAACAAGAAGCAGGCCTGGGGCCCGACCGTGATCGACGACCCCAACACCACCTGGCGCCTGTGGCCGTTCGCGAAGGGCATCCTCGTCGCCGGCACGGGCGCCTCCGACGGCGGCGCGCTGTACCTGCTGAACTCGGACGGCAAGCAGCTGAAAAAGGAAAAGTTCGAGACCCAGGACCGGCTGTACCCGCTGGAGAACATGTGGGTGCAGCACTCGTACAAGGACAAGAAGTCGATCGCGTTCGGCTGGAACGGCGACCTGAAGTGGTCCCGTGACGACGCCAAAGCGGGCAGCTACCTCATCGGCGAGTCGCTGCCCAGCGACCTGCGCGGCCCGGCCGGCCTCGGCGGCGGCCCGCAGAACGTCGAGCTCAAGGACCGCACGACGATCATCAGCGTCGACGCCGACGACAAGGTGCGTCTCCTCGACGCCGCGAACGGCAACAAGGTGGTTCGCGAGTACCCGAGCAAGAGCGACTCGTACGAGTGGTACGTCGCCCACGACGGCAAGCTGTTCAAGACGTCGTCGCAGGCGAAGTACAGCATTGCGGTGTTCGACCTGTCGAAGGCCGGCGAGCCGACCCAGATCTTCAGCTCAGCGGACACCAACCGCCGGATCATGGCTCTGTCGCTGTGCGGCGCCGACCGGATCTGCGTCCTGGACGCTGAGGACTCGTACGGCAAGAACGGCGTCGTACGCGCCATCTCGATCTCTGAGCGCAAGCAGCTGTGGCAGGCCGACGCTCCGGCGACGAACACGCTGGTCCCGGTCGGCAAGCAGATCCTGGCCACGGCCACAGGGTCCTCCAGTGAGCTGGCCAGCTTCCTGTTCGACGACGCGGGCAAGCAGCTGCTCAAGGACGACCGGAAGGCGATCGGCGTCCGCGTCTCGGGCGGCAGCCTGCTGTTCCTGAACAAGGCCCCCGGCACCCTGAGCGACACCGAGGTGTCCCTCGTCGGCGTGACCGCGTCGACTGGTGAGCGGGTTGCCGTCGGTACCGTCAAAGGCACCAACTGCTCGTGGAACGCGGCCTTCATCGCCTGTGAGGCCGACGGCAAGCTGCAGGTGTGGCGGTTCGCCAAGTAGCTACTGACATGGAAGGGGCGGCGCTCTCGTCGAGCGCCGCCCCTTTTCTTGCCTTAGATCAGATGCGGTGGCCGGTCGCGGCGTTGAACGCGTGGTGCGTGTTCGCGTGCGGGCGGACGTACACGATCTCGGTCAGGCGCGGGGTGCGGCGCGGGTCGGCGCGGACGACGAAGCGCTCGTCCTGGCCCTCCAGCGCGACGGTGCCGTGCACGTACGCGTCGGAGCCGAGCTCCTCGACCAGGTCCACCGTGATCGGGATGCCGCCGTCGTTCGGGCCGACCAGGTCGGTGTCCTCGGGGCGGAACCCGACGGTGACCTTGCCGTTGCCGCCGTCCGTCTGCGCCGCGGCGATCTGCTCGCGGGTCAGCGGGAGGACGACCTCGCCGAAGCGGCCACCCTGGTCGGTGAGCGGCACGGTCTTGATGTTCATCGCGGGGGAGCCCATGAAGCCGGCGACGAAGACGTTCGCGGGCCGGTCGTAGAGCTCACGCGGGGACGCGACCTGCTGCAGTACACCATCGAGAAGAACCGCCACGCGGTGGCCCATCGTCATGGCCTCGACCTGGTCGTGGGTGACGTAGACCGTGGTGATGCCCAGCTTGGCCTGCAGCGTCGCGATCTGCGACCGGGTCTGCACACGGAGCTTCGCGTCGAGGTTCGACAGCGGCTCATCCATGAGGAAGACCTGCGGCTCGCGCACGATGGCGCGACCCATGGCGACACGCTGGCGCTGACCACCGGAGAGCGCCTTCGGCTTGCGGCCGAGGTAGTCCTCGAGCTGCAGCATCGCGGCCGCTTCCTTCACGCGCCGGTCGATCTCGTGCTTCGGCGTCTTGCGCAGCTTGAGCGCGAACGCCATGTTCTCGTACACCGTCATGTGCGGGTACAGCGCGTAGTTCTGGAAGACCATCGCGATGTCACGGGCCTTGGGGGGCAGGTGCGTGACGTTGCGGTCGTTGATCAGGATGTCGCCCTGGTCAACGTCCTCCAGACCAGCGAGCATGCGCAGCGAGGTCGACTTGCCACAACCCGAGGGACCGACGAGGACGAGGAACTCGCCATCCCCGATCTGCAGCTCGAGCTGGTCGACCGCGGGCCGCGGGGTGCCCGGGTAGATCCGGGACGCCTTCGCGTACGTGACCGTAGCCATAGCAGGGTGCCACCTTCCACCGGCAGGAACGTGCCGGACGATCCGAGTAGAAGCCCTTGGGCAGCGAGTTTGCTCCCCGAGGTTGCAGCCAGGTTAAGCGCTTGTTCCGCCCGTGCCAAGGTCGACGGTGGTTTTTGGGGTGATTCGGTCCTGTTTGGGTGCTCTAGTATGTCGGGAGCGCGGACCGGGTCCTGGCCGATAGGATCGTGGTTGGTGCCCTACGTCGTCACGTGGGGCGGCCAGCCGACGTGGCGCAATTGGCAGCGCACCCGACTTGAAATCGGAAGGTTTGGGTCCAGATCCCGCAGTCGGCTACCTGCTAGTCCGTTAGGCCGGCGTTCGTGCTCATTCGTGCTCGGCGACCACGTCGCTCGGCATCCTGCGTCCCCGGGACGTCTAGTCAGACACATCGGCCAACGTAGCCTGACTGGCGTATGGCTGAGTGCCAGCCGACTATCGCGATGCTCGGCGAGCCGGTTGCATAGTTCCACGGGCCGCTTTCTGGTTGCCTCGATCGGGATCTTTACCGACGCGTGACATCGGGGCCATCCCCGCGATGCCCTGGGTGAAGCCAAAGCGCCCGGTAGTCGGGCTGACGTGCGCTGGCAGCGATGTCACGGCGCTGTTCGGGGCCGCGTCTCATGACATGGCGTCGTGGCACACAGAACCGATGTCGCGGCGGCGCTTCCCACCTCGCCCTCGGAGCACGATGACGTCGGCAGCGCCGCGGGCTCGGCATGAGCCAGCGTGACCCTCGCGGACCGGCTGTGCGCCGTGTCTGGTCGGTCGACCATCACGCGTTATGAGTTGTCCCGCTACGAGCGCGGACTGCGGGTGCCGCGCTGCCACTCGAAGTCTCGCCGCTTGCCTCAAGGTACCGCTGTAGGACCTGCAGCAAGCCGCTGCCGAGCGGCTGATGTCGGCGGTACGGCCGGCCCTCCCGCGCAAGTCTGTCGATGGCCGGGCTACCCTGCGCCGGTGAGTTCGCTGAAACGGTCACAGTTCGATGCCCTGGTCGAGGAGGCGACTGTTGACTGTTACAACGAGGATGAGCAGCTGACGGGCCTGTACACCATGATCGAGGACAACCTCGCGCTGCCGTTCACGACGGAGGTTCTCGGCGTCGAGGTCACGGTGCGCCGGGTGGATCTGCGCGGTGACCGGATTGTGGCGATCTGCCACCGGGGTCGTGAGCGGCAAGCGATCGAGATCCTGGACCTTCCCTTGCCCGATCCTCGACCCGAGGGTGCGCAGTGGATCGAGGCGTACCGGCACTGGGGCGGATGACCTGTGAGCGAGTACCAGTACTACGAGTTCGTGGCGATCGACCAGCAGTTGACGGCGGCGGAGCAGGGCGAGCTGCGGGCGGTGTCGACACGCGGCCGGATCAGCGCGTCGAGCTTCGTCAACGACTACCAGTGGGGTGATCTGAAGGCCGACCCGCGCAAGTGGATGGAGCGGTACTTCGACGCCCACCTGTACCTGGCGAACTGGGGCACTCGCCGGATTGCGCTGCGGCTGCCGGTACAGCTGCTGGATCCGGATCTCGCGGCGACCTACTGCGTGGGTCACGCCGCTTCGTCGTGGGCCACGGACGAGCATGTGATCCTCGACCTGTACAGCAGGGATGAGGACGGCGACGAGGAGTGGTGGGAGGAAGAGGCCGCGCTGGCGTCGATCGTTCCGGTCCGGGCTGAGTTGGCCGCCGGCGACAACCGGCTGCTGTACCTGGCGTGGCTGTTGTGCGTGCAGGACCAGGAGCTGGACGAGGACGAGTTGGAGCCGCCGGTGCCGCCCGGCCTGGCCGAGCTGTCGGGGCCGTTGCAGAGCCTCGCCGGCTTCCTGCGCCTGGACGACGACCTGCTCGACACCGCGGCCCAGGCCAGCGCACCCCTGACTGCGCCGGCACCCTCGGCGGCGGCCTTGGCCATGTGGGTGAAGCAGCTACCGGCGGCCGACAAGGACAAGGTCATCGTGCGGCTGCTGCGGGGCGACGGCACACACCTTCGCGCCGAGTTGCTGCGCCAGTACAGCGGCGGGGCGGCACCGGCGGCCGTGAGCGGCGGCCGGACGGTGGGCGAGCTACTGGCCGGCGCCGAGACGCGCTGGGCCAGCCGGCAGCGACTGGCCGACGAGCGTGAGGCGGCCGAACAGGCGCGCCGGGAGGCGGCAGCCGCAGCTGCCCGCGAGCAGCGCCTCGACGCGCTGGCCGCGGACCCGGAGCGGGCGTGGCAGCAGGTGGCCGAGCTGATTGCGACCAAGAAGCCCAAGGAGTACGACGCGGCGGTCGCTCTGTTGGTCGACCTGAAGGCGCTCGGCGAACGCGACGGCCGGCGCAAGGCGTTCCGCGGGCGGATCCACCAACTGCGTCTGGAACACGCCCGCAAGCCGAGCCTGCTGGACCGCCTCGAACGCGCCGGCCTCATCGCGAGCGCCGCCGGCACAACGCCGGCATGAGCGCAGAGCTCTGTCGGCAGGGACAGGCCCTCCGTCTCGCTGAAGCGTCATAGACTGGAGTACGTCACGTACTTGACGTACGTACGTGCGGGTCGCATGCTGGACGGGGAATGGTTGGAGGGCGTATGTCCATTGCCGCGCATTTCGACAGCTACTCGGCTGCTCGAGCGCACTTCAAGGATCTCCTCGACGCTGCTCGCCGCGGCCGGGTGGCGACCGTACAGCGGGAGACCGGCCGGGCAGCGGTCGTGGACGCCGACCGCCTGAGGGTGAGCCTCGTCGGCGTCCTGCCATCGCCGCAAGTGGTGGCCGAGGACGGCGGATGGTCCGTCTTCCTTCCAGGGGTACCGGTGGCCGCAGACGCCTCGACGTTCGACGAGGCGATCGACGAGATGGTCCTCGCACTTCGGGAGTACGCCGACGACTGGCAGGAACGGCTGCTGGACGCCCCGAACCATCGGAACAACTGGGCGCTGGTCCAGGTAGTCGAGCTCAGCGATGACGCGCAGCTGCGCGAGTGGCTGGTGGGCGCCACCCGATGAGCTGGCCGACGCCGACCCGCCAAGATCACCAGAAATTCTGCGAGATCGAAGGGTGGGAGCCCGTCCGGACCGCGCGTGGCCGAACCGGCACCCACCACCTCACGTACGAGCTGGCGTTGCCAGACGGCCGGATTCTGCGAACCCGGATCTCCCATCCACCAGACCGCAGCACCTACGGTCCCGGCATCTGGAGTCACATCCTGCGCGACCAGCTCGACGTCACCGAGGACGTCTTCTGGAAATGCGTGCGCGACGGCGTCAAACCGGCTCGGGGCAGGCCTGAATTGCCAGCGGCCGAACCGATCCCTGCCGAGGTGGTTCACCTGCTCATCACCCGAGTCGGTCTCACCGAACCGGACGTGGCGCGCATGACGAAGGACGAGGCCATCACGCGGCTGAACCAGTACTGGGCCGGCGAGTGATGGGAGGACTCATGACCGAGTCCTTCCACCCCGCCGAGGAGCGTAAGCGGCTGGGGCCGACACGGCGCCAGGTTGCCGACCTCCTGGGTGCAACGCCCGGCCGTGTGGGTCAGGCGGCGCAGCGTTGAGCTGGCGAGCAACGAACTGCAAGTAGTGGGAGGTGCTTGAGGCTCGCCAACTCGTCGCGTTGCCTCGACCGGGGCGCTGGCCGCTCGTTGCGCTATTTGAGCGTCACCCAAAGCGTGGTACCGCTCCGTCCGGCGGCCAGTGGTCGGATGAAGCGAGGCCGAGGGTCTTGCAGAGCTGCTGCATGGCGGAATCGGTGTCGCCATTCGGCCAGCGGTAGTCCACCATCCATCGCCCGTCGTATGACGCAGATTTGGTCCCGGTGGTCAGACCGACGCGCGGCCGGCGTACTTGATGAAGCCGAGTGCGCGGTAGCCAGGCATGCGGCGTTGGAGTGAGGCGGCGAGGATCGGTGTTGCCGGGTCGTGGTAGTCGTGGACCTCGGCGGTGTCCTTGCCGGGTGCTGTGCGGATCACGCGGCCGGCGCACTGGATCAGCAGGCCGTCGTAGGAGATCGGGCCGGCGAGGAAGAGGGCGTCGAGCGCCGGGGCGTCGAAGCCCTCGCCGATGAACGGCGTGGTGCCGATGACGAGCAGGCCGTCACCGGCCTTGGCATCGCCGAGCCGGTCGACGGCGGCCCGCCGGTCGGTGGTGCTCATCGATCCTTGCAGCACGAGCGCCTGATGGCCGCGCGTGGCGAGCATCGCGGTGAGGGCCTCGACGTGGGCGACGCGGCGGGTGAGGACGAGACAGTTACGCCCGCGAGCCAGGGCGGTGACGACATCGTCGACGATCTGGGTGTTCCGCAGTTCGTCCACTGCGAGGAGCCGGTGGACCTCCGCGAGCGCGCCCGGCGCGTCCAGATCTACCTCGGCGACCTTGAACATGGTCTCGTGGAGGTGCAGCAACCGTTGCGGACCGGCATCCAACTCCAGCGCGGCGACGATGGTGCCCTGCTCCTCCTCGGTCATGGCGTGCCGGACAGGCCCGAGTTGCCAGGTGACGAGCTGGCCGAGCCCGTCTCGGCGGGTGGGCGTGGCGGTGAGGCCGAGCCAGAACTGCGCCGCGATGCGCTTGACGGAGTGCTCATAGGCGGCGGCGCCGAGGTGATGGCATTCGTCGACGATGATGTGCCCGTACCCGGCGGTTAGGGCGGCGATGTCGTCGCGCCGCGCGAGGGAAGGCAGCAGCGCGATGTCCACCGTGCCGGTGAGTTTGCGCCGGCCGCCGCCGAGTTGGCCGGCCCGGATGCCGAGGAACTGTTCGATGCGCTCGCGCCATTGGTCGGCCAGAGCCTTGCGGTCGACGAGCACCAGCGTCGAGGTGCCGCGTTCGGCGATCACGGCGCAGGCCATGACCGTCTTCCCGGATCCGGGTGGTGCGACGAGCAGCCCATCGTCATGGGCCAGCACTGCACCAACCGCGGCGCTCTGCCTGGTCGTAAGGACGGCGGTGAACGCGACGTCGATCTCCTGGCCCGGGTTTCGGACGTCGCTGATGGCCAGACGGGAGCCGGCCCGTTCGACGATCGTGGTGACGGTGTGGCGCAGGCCGCGCGGCAGGATGAGGTGGTCGTCGAGGGTGAGGTCGTAGCCGCGGATGAACCGTGGGGTGTCCCAGGTCGACTTGCGTAGGCGTTGCAGTTCGTAGAACTTGGGGTTCGCCATCGCGGCGGCGTGCTTGAACGTGGCAAGAGCGGCTGGGGTCAACTGTGCCGCGTCGAGGGTCAGCCCGGCGCCGGCCTCTGCGTGAACGACCAGGGGCAGGGCAGGATGGACGCGGGTCGCGGTCGACCGGCTCATCGCGGCGACGTCGGTGCCGGTGGTGGCGTGTTTCGCCTGCCGGGCGAGGCGTTCGGCGCCGCCAGGGCTGAGCCGGTCCAGTGTCGACAGGAACGCCCACTGGTCCTCGTACGGCTCCAGCGTGGCGAGGTCGAGGAAGGTGGTCAGTCCGTGGTCGTTGCGGCGGCGGCCCTGCAGCGGCGCGGCGATCAGGTTGCCGAAGCCGCCGTCGGGCAGGATGTCCTGGTTGGGGAACAGCCGGTCGTAGGAGCGTAGGTCCATCGACCCTCGCAGCACCATCGCCTCGTGCAGCAGCACGGTCCCGACGGCCCTGGCGACGGCCGCCTGGATCGGGCCGGTGAAGAAGATCCACACGTGCGCGCCGCGACCGGACTGCGAAATCTCCAGTCCGGCCGGCACCGCGCTGGCGCGGGCCGCCTTGACGTAGGCGAGGGCGTCGAGCATCGCTGTCGGGCCGTCGAAGTCGGCCACCACGAAGTGGCAGGTGTTGCCGGGCAGCAGCGGGTACAGCCCCATGAACACGTCACCGACGAGATGCGCGGCGACGACCTCCGCCGTACGGGGCAGGTAGGCGGCTGCGCGCCGGTCCATGCCCTTGCGCCAGCCGCCGGCGACGGCGGGCATCCACCCGGCAGTGCCGGTCCGGGCGTTCTCCCACCGCACCGCGTACACGTCGGTGCGGGCCTGGAACCGGTCGTTGAACAGTGCCAGCTTGTCCCGCACCGATGACGCCATCGTGACCAGACCCGGCGTGGCGACCGGCGCCGCCAACTGCTCCGGCGCCGGAGCAGTGTCGCGGCCACTCAGTTCCAGCAGCCGGGACAGCCGGGTGTTCTCCGCCCGTAACCGTTCCACCTCCCGGCGAAGACCGGCGAACTCGTCCACCGCACTCACGCCGACCATCCTCGTGGACCGGCACCGGACACCCCGGAGGGGGTCGCTACTCTCCGGGGAACGTCGCACCGCTCATGACTTCGCAACGCCGGTCGGCTGTAGCTCCAGCTGTGACGTCCGTTGCTCGAGGACGTCTCGCCGTCCAGCGGCTGGTGCTGTTCAGGTCACTGCTCGTCGGCCGCGACGATGTGTACGCCCAACGCTGCGAGAAGGACGGCCAAGCAGCGGTTGGTGCCCGCAGTTTGAGTGACTGCCTGGCGGACGTGGCACGAAACGAAGGACGCCGCCGGTACCGACCGTTGGCCGACGACGTGCTCCATGACCACCTGTCCGGAAGGACCACCGTCGGGCTGTACCCGATGCTCGGCGCGGTGATGGAGGCAGCCGACAGCCTCGGCGTCATCGCGGACTGGCGAACGGAGGGATCACGCGGATCGCGGTGAGAAAGCACGGGGCCCACCAGCAGAAACGACTCCGGTAGGGTGCAGGGCAATTACCACGGGGAGGTACAAACGTGCGTGTCGGCGGACGTCGAAAAGTGCTAGGTGCGACGATGATGGTGGCGGCCCTGCTGGCCATGGCGGCCTGCGGGCGCAGCGACCACGCCGCGGATGCGGAGAGTGCCGCATCCACCAGCGTTGCGCCTGAACCCGTCGCCGCTCTTGAGCAGGCGGCGCCTTCGCCGTCGTCGTCTCCCATACCCACCCCTAGTGCTTCGCATCGAAGCCCGTCCAAGTCGAAGTCGCCCGTCGTGCCGTCGCGCGATGCGGGCAAGGCATCGCAGGCTTTGCCTCCGGCTCCGCACCCGCCCGCGCCGGCGCCCAGTTCGCCGGCGCCGGGCGCGAGTTGTCCGAGCTACACCGGACCGAAGGCGCCGATGGCCGACGTGCGCGCGGCGCTCGATGCTGCCGCCGCCAAGCAGTTCTGGCCGGTGAGCGCACCGTCGATCAGGGTGCCGTCCAAACTGCTTTACGCCGTGGCGTGGCAGGAGAGTGGTTGGCAGTCGACGATTGTCGCGTGCGACGGCGGTATAGGGACGATGCAGATCATGCCCGCCACGGCGACTTGGATGAACACGAGGTTCGAGAGCTCATACGACGTGAAGACGCTGACCGGCAACGTCATGATCGGTGGCGAATACCTCGCCTGGCTCATCAGGTACTTCGGCGATGCGTACTACCAGGGTAGCTACGATCTGTCCGTCCCGGCGCCGGACGGTGGCGTGTCGCTGTTGGACAGCGTTGTATCGGCATACAACTACGGGCCTGGCGCGGTCGATCCGGTGAAGGGCAAGGCCGGCATCCCCAATTGGCGCTACGTTGACAACGTCGAGGCGCTGATGACCAACTGTCCCTGCCTGGCGTAGAGGCCAACCGCAACTGACGTGATGGGCGATGACCGCTCGGGTCAGGGTGCGCTGATCATGATCCGGTCGACGGACGGCGCGCGATCGTCCGGGTTGCCGAACGTCACGCTGTTGCGGCCCTTCTTGAGATTGATCGTCACCACGGAGCGGCTGCAGCACTTGGCTCCTCCGGCCACAGTGATCTTGATCGGGCTTCCCCCGGCCACGCTGACCACGGCCGTCCGGGAGTCGTTGGTCACCAGGTACAGCGTCAGCGTGTACGTACCGTCATTGGGCACGGTGACGTCTGGGAAGGTGAGGGTTCCGGTCTTCTTCGCCCCTGGCCCCAAGCGGCCGAGGTTCTGCACGATGCTGCCACCCGAGGCACCCGTGTACGGGACGATTTGGGCCGGGCCGCCCAGCTCGGCGGAGCCCGACTCTGCCTCCAGGACGATCGGCTGGAATGGTGGACGAGCGGACGAGTGCGACGGTGACGGGGAGGCATTCTGGCTGGGGTCGGCCCCGGCACTCGATGAGGGCGTACCGGCGGTGGCCGGGCCGCTGGGGATGACGTCAGGCTCCCCACCGCCGGCGCTGCGGTCGTCGGGGGACGACGAGCGCATGGCCACCGACACCGCGATCACCACGCACAGCGTCACGAGAGCCGTGACCACCCAGATCCAGCGACGTCGGGCGGAGGCGTTCTCCCGGCGGTGACCGAGGTAGCCCGGCGGCTTCGTCACCGTGTTCACGTCGCCCTCGGTACTGCCCTGGGGGGGATCCACTGTCGACCGGACCCACCGCTGCGGCCGGTGGCTCGGCGGTGACCGGAGCAGCCTCACGGAGTGGCGGGTCTGATGGACCCGACGTGGTGCCGCGCGTGGGGTGGACGGCGGGCTCGGGCATCCAGCCGCCTACGCGCAGCCGGCTGGCGCTCCCGTCGTCACTGGTCATAGGGCATGAATGTAGCCTCCGCCGCCGGGCGGTGCACCTGACCAGCGGACCCTTCGAGCAGGTCGGCCGGGCCGGCCAGGGTGAGGGCGCGCCAGAGAGCGGACCGGAGCACGCACGGGACCTTGGGCCCTACCTGGCCGCAGCAGCCCTGCCTAGCCTCGAATGGTGGAGATGGCCGAGTTCGAGCACCGCGTCAGGGGGATCATCGCCGATCCCGCGCTCACGTACCGCCAGCGGCTGCACCGGCTCGCCGGCATCGCGGAGGAGGCGGTCGCGCCACCCGCGGTCAGTGACGCGTGCCGGGAGGCGCAGGAGAAGGGCGTCATCTGCGACCTCGCCGAAGGTCACGCACCCTACCGACCCCGGTACGTGCTGCCCGACTACGCCGCCCTGCTCCGCAACGGCTCGGCGTTCCTGGAGCTCGCCCCGCCGCGGGACCTCGACGAGGCCCTCGCCTTCCTCCTCATCGCGTACACCTCGGTGCCCTCGATCACGACGTACCCGGTGTACCTCGGCGACCTCGACAAGCTGCTCACTCCCTTCGTCGAAAAGATCAATGACGAGGAGTTGTACCGCCGGCTGCGGCTCTTCTGGATCTCGCTCGACCGGATGCTCCCCGACGCGTTCGTCCACACCAACCTCGGACCGGACGACACCCGGGTCGGCCGTACGATCCTGCGGCTGGAACGCGAACTGCTCCAGGTCGTGCCCAACCTGACCCTCAAGGTCGACCCGGCGCGCACCCCCGACGACCTGTTGCTCGACGGCGTGCGGACCGTCTTCGCCTGCGGCAAGCCGCACTTCGTGAACCACCCGATGATGACCGGCGATCTCGGCCCGGACTACGCGGCGGTCAGCTGCTACAACTCGCTGAAGATCGGCGGCGGATCCCACACGCTGGTGCGCCTGAATCTCGCCGAGGCGGTCCGGCACTGCCCGGGCGGGGCGCAGACGTTCCTCGCGCAGACACTCCCGCTGTTCGTCGAGCTGACCGCCGAGCTGATCGAGGCGAGGATTCGGTACCTCGTCGAGACCGCCGGCTTCTACGCCCACGACTGGCTGGTCGCCGAGGGACTCATCTCGCTGGACCGGTTCTCCGCCATGTTCGGCATCTACGGCCTGGCCGAGGCCGTCGAGGCGCTGCTCGAACGCGAGGGCAAGCACCTGCGGTACGGCCAGGATGCTGAGGCCAACGAGTTGTCGTATCGGATCACGAGCACCGTGGCGGACCTGGTGGCCGCGCGTCCCTTGCCGTACTGCGAGGGCAACGGCGGGCGGGCGTTCCTGCACTCCCAGTCCGGCATCGACAGCGACGCCGGCGTGACGGCCGGCACGCGGATCCCGGTCGGCCGCGAGCCGGCACTGTTCGAGCACCTCAGCGCGGTCGCCCCGCATCACCGGCTCTTCGCCGCCGGCATCAGCGACGTCCTGCACTTCGACGACACCGCGCGGCGCAACCCGCAGGCGGTGGTCGACATCATCCGCGGCGCGTTCGTGAGCGGGATGCGCGACTTCACGTTCAATCTGGACAGCAACGACTTCATCCGGATCACCGGCTACCTGGTGCGCAAGTCCGACCTGACCAGGATCGAGTCCGGCGCCCGCCACGAGTCCACGTTCCTCGGCGCCGGCTCGGTCGCGCAGTCGCACGTCGACCGCCGCGCGCCCAAGCGGGTGATCAGCCATGAAAGCAACCCGCGGCCTGATCGCTGACGTCATCCGCTTCTCCGCCGTCGACGGCCCCGGCAACCGGTTCGTCGTGTTCCTACAGGGCTGCGACTTCAACTGCCTGGCCTGCCACAACCCGCACACCATCCCGGCCGAGTCGCGCGCGGCGTGCTGGCGCACGGTGCCCGAGCTCGTCGCGCAGGTACGCGCGACGGCACCGTTCCTGTCCGGCGTCACCGTCTCGGGCGGCGAGGCCACCCGGCAGCCCGAGTTCCTGCGCGACTTCTTCGCCGCCCTGCACGAGGACGAGCAGCTGGCCCGATTGACCCGGTACGTCGACAGCAACGGCGATGCGCCCCGCCCGGTCTGGGACGCCCTGCTGCCGGTGCTCGACAAGGCGATGCTCGACCTCAAGGCCCTCGACCGCGGCCTGCACATCCGCCTGACGGGCAGACCCAATGACCGCGTGCTGGCCTCGATCCGCCACCTCGCGGCGCACGGCAAGCTGCACGAGGTACGCCTGCTGCTCATACCCGGCGTGAACGACGACGCTCGGACCCTCACGGCGACGGCGGCCTGGCTCCGCGACGTTGACGCCGGCATCCGGGTCAAGGTCATCGGCTTCCGCCGCCACGGCGTACGAGCCGCCGGCCGGCGCTGGCCAGAGGCCACACCGGAGCAGGTCGCCGGCTGGGCCGACACCCTGAGGGCCGCCGGCCTGACCGATATCGACGCGATCTGAGGTGGGCCGTGGCGCGGGTCAGGGAGCCTGCTGCCGGTGAGCAAGTGCGTCGTAGGCGGCCGCCGGCCATGGGAGGTGACGTATGAGCGTGGCCGCCGAGTCGGCCCATCTTCTATGGAGATCCGTTCGGCGGGTTCGGCCTGGTGGTGGCCGGCAACCGTCAAGGCCGAACGGCCGATTGAGTCGAAGGATGATCATCACTACCGTGTGGCCGTTGTTGCACCATGAACGACGATGACGGGGAGCAAAGTGCGCCTTTTGCGCAAGTTCGGCGCCGTTTTCGGGGCAGTAGCTCTTGCGGTGACGGCATTGTCCGGCGTGGCCAATGCAGCCGCGCCAACCGCTTCGTACGACGCATTCACCATCAACGGAGCTCACAGCTACACCTTCGACACCAGTAACGCCACCATCTCCATGATCGTCGGAGACCGCACGCATTTCGACCTCTCGGCCTACGCCAACGGTATAGAACAACGGGCTTTCGTCACGGTGGTCGCGCCGACAGCGCAGACGATCGGCATCGGCACGTTCCCCATTGCGGGGTCGAGCGATGCCACGCACTACAGGCTGGACATTGTCGCCGGAAACACCCGTTGCATCGAGATGAACGGCTCGCTCGCCATCCATGCCTTGACGTTCGACCCGGCGACCAACGAGATCACGTCGATCGCGGCCAGCTATTGGACAGACTGTAACGGGTGGCATGGTGAGATCCGCTGGCACTCGGATATGCCCTTCGTGGAGGCCGTTCAGACGCCCAACGACATCAGCTTCGGCAGGGTCGATCTGGGACACAGCTCCCAGGTTCAGACGGTGACGATCACGTCGTCGGGTATGTCGGCGCTCAAGCTCGGTGCCGCCTCGATCGGCGGGGACACACCGGAGGCCTTCACGATCACCAGCAACACGTGCACCAATGCCACGCTGGAGTACAGGCAGAGCTGCGCGATCGGTGTCAGAGCCCGGCCCACCGGCCCCGTCGAGCAGCACGCGACACTCACGGTGTTGGACAACAGCAGGTCCGGGAAGCGGACCATCGGCCTGGGCCTGAGCGGGCATCTCGGCGTCGAAGGCACGTATGTGCCGGTCAACCCGACCCGTCTGCTCGATACCCGGGAAGGCAACGGTGCGCCGAAGGCGCCGCTCGGCGGCGGCAAGACACTGCACCTGCAGGTGACCGGGCGTGGTGGTGTGCCGTCGAGCAAGGTCTCGGCGGTCGTGCTCAACGTGACGGTGACCGGTCCGACGTCGGCGGGTTACCTGACGGTCTACCCGTCGGGGATAGCCCGCCCGACGGCGTCGAGCTTGAACTTCCCGGCGGGGTGGACAGGTGCCAATGGGGTCACCGTGCCGGTCGGTACCAACGGCCAGGTCGACATCTACAACGCGGCCGGCAACACCCACGTCATCGCCGACGTGCAGGGCTACTACTACAGCTACGACGACACCCAAACCTTGTGGACGGCCGGGCAGTATTGGCCGACCCAGCCGGAGCGGTTGCTCGACAGCCGAGCCCCGGCGTTCGGCGGACCGCTGAACCCATGGGAATACGTGGAGATCCCGGTCAGTTACGGCGCGGCGTACGACGTGCATATCCGGGCCCTGGCGGTGAACATTACCGCGGTCAGCCCGACAATGAGTGGGTACGTGACGGCGTGGAACGGTCTTGCAGAGCGGCCGAAGGCGTCGACGCTGAACTTCACGCCGGGTTCGGTAGTGCCGAACTTCGCGGTTGTGCCGACCTCCTGGTGCTTCACGTGCGGCGCTAAAGGTGCTCCGTCGATCGGGGTCGGTAACTTCTCCAGCGGGCGGACGCACATCGTCGTGGACATCTTCGGGTTCTACGACGACGGTCAGATCCCTGGTGGCCTGCGATTCCACCCGCTGACACCGACCCGGATCGTCGACACCCGGGACGGACTTGGCGCACGCACGTTCACCGGTGCCGGCACCAGCACGGTCGCGGCCCCGTCCGCGGTCGCCAGCGACAACACGTACGCGCTGGTGGCCAACGTGACCGGCGTCGACCCGGTGAACTCGACCTACCTGAGCCTGTGGGCGACGGGCGACACCAAGCCAACGGTGAGCAACCTGAACCTCACACCACACGAGGTCCGGCCCAACGCCGCCTTCGTCAACCTCGGCCCCGGCAACAAGTTCAACGTGTTCAACGCCGCATGGAAAGTCGACGTCGTCATCGACGTGTCCGGCACATTCGAGTTCCTACCCGGATCGGTGCCGTCGGCCCAGAGCAGCAGCTTGGTCCGGCAAGGTCCCCTGCATTCCAGTTCGACCGGCACACCGCAGCGGCAACCGATGCGGTAGATCGACTCAACCAGTTGTTCAGCTGAGCAAAGGATTCATGCCTGCTGACCTGGGTTGGTGTGGCATCCCGCGCCGGTGGCGGGAATAGTCAGGGATTGAAACTGGCGGCCCGCAGCGCACGACCTCGGTGCGCTGCGGGCTGCGTTACGTTCTTCGTCATTCGCGATTTCACGCGTACCGCGGGATCAGGTCATGCATCCGTCCGTCCGACCCGTCGTATCCATTCACACCAATCCGCAGCGACCGATACACCCCGAAAGCGGCGCAACCTGAGATTCATCGATGGAGTCCGGCTCAGAGCTGTTTGACCTGTGTCGTTGACTGGGCTGTCGGTGTCACCGGTGCCGGTTTCGCCGCGGAGGCACTCCCGCCGGACGGCACCGAGGGCGGGTATTCGTAGAACGTGCCAACTACGTCCACGACCACGTTGCAGTAACCGCCGGCGTTGAAGACGTTGAACTTGCCGTCCTGGCCGATCATGGTCTGTACCGCGTTCGGCACGACCGACCCGGCGGTTGGGTTGAGGTTGGACGTGCCCGGCCTCGCAGCTCCGGCGGGCCAGACCGTCAGGTACGTAGCCGAGGTGGGGAGCACGGCCGTCACATTCGTCGCCAGCACCCGCGTGTCGACATCCATCACCGAACTCGGCACCGCGATCGACGCTGTGGATCCCGGCCCGAGCCGTGACGGCCAGCCCTGCCCGCTGCGGGTGTCCGCGATCCGGGTCGGCACGACCGGCTCGAAGCGCAAGCCACCCGGCAAACTGATGTCGGCGTAGAACCCGACGATGTCGACGATGATGTGCGCGTTGGTGCTGGTGTAGACGGCGATCGACGGCAGCCCGGTGGCGCCGCCGCATCCGTCGCAAGGCATGGCCGGAACCACGGCGAAGTTCGGCACGGTGGCGTTCGCCGTGTAGTTCAGCGTCGATGTCTCGGGCAGTCGGCCCTGCTGACCGTCCCAGGCGGTCAGGTAGCCGCCTCCGGTCGGCTCGGTGGCCGTGATGTTCACCGCGAACCCGCGCACATGGGGGTTGATCGCGGCATTCCAGGAAGCGACGGAGTTGACGTAGTGGCCGGCCGGGATCCGGCCGACCCCCCAATCGCGGGTGTCGGTCAGGCGGACCGGTTCGGCCAGCGGGTGGTACTGCGAGCAGCCCGCGCAGTTCTCCCGGAGGTCGTCATGGCTCCGGGTGTAGTAGCCGAACATGTCCACGACGAGCTGCACCGGACCGCCGGCGTTGTAGAAGTCCACCTTGTTGTAGGTACCGAACTTCACGGTGACCGAGTTTGCCCCGGTCCAGCCCTTGACGTAGTTCAGTGAGGATGCGGTCGGGCGGGTCGTGCCCGTCGGGTAGACGGTGACGTATCCGGGGCCGGCGGATTCGGTGACGGTCACGTTGAGCACGACCGCGGAGGCTTCCTCAGGGGCGTCGATCATCACGGTCACCACACCGCCGGAGGCGACCGGCCCTCTGGGCGCTCCTCGGCCGGAGCGGGTGTCCATGACACGGTACGGCCGCACAGCAAGATAGCTTCCCCGGTTACTGACGAACCCGTCCACGCTCAGGTCGATCCGCGTCGAACCGGCGTAACTGTCGTCGGGCAGGGAGATCGCCGCGGCGCTTCGCCCGGTCGCGGTTGGCTGCGCGACGACGCTCATCGAACAGGTCTGCCCACCGGCCAGCGTCTTGAGGGAACAGCCGTCGTCCACGATGCGGAAAGAGGTTGGATTCGCGCCGGTGATCGACGCCGTGCCGAAGGTGATCGGCAAGGCTCTCAGCCCGGTCACCGTTATCGTCCGCGGTGCCGACACGTCATACACCGGCACCCAGCCGAAGTCGACGGGCGAGGCCGTGGCGTCACGCTGGTCGTACCCGGTCAGCGACACCAGCCGGACGACCCGGCCGGCGATCGAGTTCTCGGCCAAGGTCAGCAGCGCCGTCTGCTCGCCGAGGGCCGCCGCCTTCGCGGTAATCGTCAGCTTGCAGGTCTCGCCGTAGGAGAGGGTCTTGCCGGAGCAGGTGTTCGCCGAGATCTGGAACACCCCCGGCTTCGTCCCGGAGAGCGCGGCCGCGCCGAACGTGGTCGGCTGCGTGCCGTTCACCTCGATGGTGACGTCCTGCGGCGCGGGCACCTGCCCTGCCGGCAGTTCGCCCATCTGCAATCGGTACGCACGGCTGTCGGCGGCCCGATAGCCGATACCGGACTGGAAGCGGATCTCACCCTTGACGAGCGTGCTGACCCCACAGGGAACCGAGTAACTCGCCGCGAAGGCGGTGAACTTCCCTGTCGCGTCGTCGTAATCCGCCTGGCTGACGGTCAGCGTGCCGCGTGCTACACCCGCGCACTCCTCTCCGTCGCCGCGGATGTTCAGCACGGTCGTCGACGGCGGCGGATGCTCGTCGATGATCATACCGGTAACCGTCGGGTAGGACTTTCCGGCGGTGAACCGGGTGCCGCTCGGCGGCGTGACGTCCAGGTGGTGGGAGTGGCCGCCGGAGGAGCCGTCCATCCACAATGCATAGTTCACGTACTGCTGGTTGGTCACGAGAGAAGTCCGGGACGCTTCGTAGGAGAAGCTTCCGCCGCCGTTCCCCCAGTCCTCCAGGTACATCGTGAAGGCCGTGTACGGGGCGGCGGGCGGCGGGCCGGCCGCCGCGTCAGCGGTGCCGGACAGCGCGCTGGACGTCAGCAGGACTGCAACGGCGCCGATCATCAAGCCACGAATGGTGCGCATTTCCCCGCCACATGGTCGATCACGCTGAACGCCGGGCAGCAGCCCGGCGTTCCATCAAGATAGAGATCCACACCATCGCAGGCAAGGTACGCAGACCAGCTCTGGCCGGCCCGGTGTCCCCGGTTTTCGAGTGTCCCCGGTTTTCGAGTGTCCCCGGTTTTCGAGTGGTACACGGTGGTTGGCGCGGATGTCGTGCCCCTTCAGCGGAGCTCCGGCGACGGCCTCGTCCTGGAACGTCAGGATGCCCGGTCCGAGTGCCGGCGCTGGGCGCTCGGGCCGGGCATCATGTCATGCCGGGAGGGTCACCGGCGTGGGCGGAAGTAGTTCGCGATCATGTAGTCCGTGACCTGTGCACCGATCTTCGCGCCCTCGACGTCGGCGGTGCGGGTGTGGATGCCGCCCCAGATCCGGGCCTCGATGACCTCGTCGATGGCGCCGGTGAAGCTCGAGAAGTGCCGCGTGGTGCCGGACTGCTCGCTGTACGCACTGAACGGGATGTCATCGCGGCCGAAGAAGTACTTCAGGGCCGACATGCTCGCCGCGGTGAAGCAGGTGTGTCCGGACATGAAGTCCGGGTGCGGGGGAGTGACGAGCAGCGGCATCCAGGCGGTGTCAGCGTCGGTGGCCGCGTTGCCGTCGGTGTCGGCCTGCTGGATCGCGGTGACCGGCCGCCAGAACATCCAGGCTGCCTTCTCGTTGTAGCAGGCGGCCGTGGCGTCGGCCTCCGCGAGGTCGACCATCGCGAACATGCGCGCCGTCCGCAGCGCGCTGAGTTGCTGGGTCGTGGCGAGCTGGCGCTTGATCTCCCACTCGCCGAGGTGCCGGTCGTGCCACCAGATCGCGGCCTCGGTCTGGTCCTGGGTCCGGATCGTGCTGTTCGCCGCGCCGATGGCCTTGACCTCTTTGAAGTCCCGCGCGTACTGGTCGCTCGTGAGCGCCACCGGCCCGGTCGTGCGGAACATCGACACGCTGGGGATGAGGAACGGCTTGAGGTAGGCCACCCAGGCCCCGTCGTTGGCGAAGGTCGGCGGGGTGGGCCGCCACTGCCCGGGCTGGGTGCCGACCGGCCAGCTCACGTTGGCGAAGGCACCGTCGTTCTGCCGCGCGCTGATCATCGCGGCGGCGGTCTGGCTGCCCACGGTGATCCCGGACCGCTTCGCGCTGCCGGGCGAGATCGTGGCCAGCCAGTCGTCGTACTGCGTCTGGAGCCGGGACTGCTGGGCCGGGAACAAGTAGCTGAGCACCTGGAAGGCCGCGGTGCCGACCGCCGCGTCCACCGACTCGCGCCCGTTGGTCGACGGTGCGCTGAGATACGGCTGGTACGGCTTGCCGGCGATGGCGTTGACGGCGTCGTAGACGGCGCCGTGGACCATCGCGAAGCTGCGCGCCTGGACCTGTGGCTGCTGGCTGGCCACGTCCCAGATCGCGGTCTGCGCGTTGCGGTCCCAGATAATGACGGCATTGGTGGATGTAGTGGTGTCCGCTGCGTATGCGGAAGAGGTGCCGAACGCTACCGGTGACCCGGCGGCGAGGATACCGGCGACAGCTGCGCACACGAATTTGCGGCGCGTGCGTACCTGACTTGTCATCCTTGACTCCCTTTGCCGGCAACCCGACCAGCTGATTGCCGCATTGATGTAGGCGTTCCTACTAAGATCAGCGGAGCCGGCCTCCAAGTCGTTACGGTCCCGCGGAAACGAGCGGTTGAGCTGCACGAATACCATCGTTACAACCCCGCCACGCAGCGTCAGTGCCCCGGCGAGCGGCTCCGCGTGCCGACTGCGTCACGGGAAGTCATTGCTTGATTGGACATTGACCGAGTTCCCTAGTTGGCTCGCGCGCCGGGCCGCGACGGTTGAGCCGCCTGGGTGAGCGGACCGGGTGAGAGCAAATTCGGTCCACCCTCGCGGACGGCGTCGCCTGGGGAGAATCGAAGGCATGACCAACGACTTGGTGGAGTTCATCGAGGCGCGGCTTGCCGAGGACGAGTCGCTCGCCGGCATCATTTCGGCCGGCGCCTACGCGCCGCAGGTGTGGCGGGTCAAGCCGGACCAGCCCGGCGGCTGGCGGGAGATCCGCGCGTTCGACGGCGCGAACATCGTGGGCATCTCGCAGACGTCCGACGTGGGCGAGTTGGTCGCGGTCGTGCCGGGGAGTCGTGAGCAGCACGTCCACATCACCCGGCATGATCCTGCCCGGGTGGTTCGGGAGGTGGCAGCCAAGCGGCGGCGGCTCGAGCGGCACAAGCCGGGCTACGCCAGCGGTCAGGTCGAGTACGGCCAGCACCACGAGGTCTACCGGCGCGAGGACGGCAAGACGATCGAGGTGCTGGTCCAGGACGACGAGCCGCGCCAGCCGAACTGGTGCCGGACCTGTGCCGAGCCCGCTCCGTGCCGGGAGCTTCGCAACGACGCGTCGGTCTGGTCCGACCATCCCGACTACCCCGAGTGGGCCGTCTGAGCCGCTCGGTCGATCGCCGCCTCCACCCGGTCCGCCAACAGCCCTACCGCGCCGACCGCCCGGCTCATCGGGTCGTCCTCGGACCCGCCGAGCGCCCGCGCCCGCCGGTACGCGGCCTTGACCTCCGCCCAGCGCGTCTCCTGCGACGGTGTCATCCGGCCGCGGAGCGAGGCCAGCTTGAGCAGGTTCGCCTCGGCGCCCGCAGTCAGCGTCTGCGCCTCGCCGGCGTAATGGTCGTCGATCGCCGCCTCCAGCTCGGCGTCGTTCATGACCGGCACGACCCGGGCGGCGAGCTTGTTCATGTTGCGGTACGAGCCCTGCAACAGGAACGGCGGCTCGGTGCGGGACGCGTCGGACTGTGCCGCGGACGCGATGTACGCGCGGTTGTTCGCCAGGACCACCTCCTGCACTCGCTGGAGCTTCCGGAGTACCGCCAGCATCTGGTCCACCTCGACCGCCGAGTACGGGTGGGCGAGCTGGTCCGGTCGTACCGTGTCGTCGCCGCGGGCCAGGCGGACCAGCAGCTCGACGTCGCCGCGGTCGCGAGTGGACAGCGGGGCGAGGACCGGGTTCGAGGTCAGCGCGTTCTCGATGTAGGAGAGCGCGAACAGCTCATCCTTGCCGGCCAGCACGTCGCCGAGGTTCCACACGTCGGCGCGGTTCGCCAGCATGTCCGGGATGCGGAAGCGCTGGCCGGACTCGGTGTACGGGTTGCCGGCCATGCACACCGCGAACCGCTTGCCGCGCAGGTCGTACGTGCGGGTCCGGCCGTTCCAGACGCCCTCCATGCGGCGCTGCGCGTCGCACAGGGAGATGAACTTCTGCAGCAGCTCCGGCGACGTGTGCTGGATGTCGTCCAGGTACAGCAGGACGTTGTTGCCCATCTCCAGCGCGAAGTTGATTTTCTCGACCTCCTGGCGGGCGGTCGCGTTCGGTGCCTCCGCCGGGTCGACCGACGTCACCAGGTGGCCGAGCGCCGGGCCGTTCACCTTGACGAACACCAGGCCCAGGCGGTTGGCGACGTACTCCATCAGCGTCGTCTTGCCGTAGCCCGGTGGCGAGATCAGCAGCAGCAGGCCCATCGCGTCGCCCACCGCGCCCAGCTGCCGGGCCAGGTTGTCGCCGATGAGCGGGAGGTACACCTCGTCGAGCAGCCGGTTGCGCACGAACGCGCTCATCACCTTCGGCTTGTACTCGTCGAGCCGCAGCCGCTGCCGTTCGCGGGTGGCGAGCTCGGTGCGGTGCCGCTGGTACTCGCGGAAGGCCGGGACCCGTTCGAGGCGGAACCGGCGGGTGCGGGCGAGGACCTCGTCGAGGCGCAGCTCCATCCGGCGGCCGGTGATCCTCGGATGGGTGCCGAGCAGGCCCTCGACGGTCGCGGTGAGGGCGGCGGAGGAGTCGTGGCGCGGCAGGCCGGCACCGCAGAGCACGATCGCGGCCGCCTCCTCCAGGTCGCCGTCATGAAAACCGTCAGCAGGACCGTCGACGGTACCGGCGAACGAGGAGAGCCACGCGTGGGCGAGCTGGCGGCGCGCGGCGAGATCGCCGTCGAGGGCACGCAGATCCTCGTTGAGCTCACGGGTCGAACTCGCGCGCCAGAACCGGTCGAGGAACGTCCGCACGCCGGCGCTGGTGACGAATCCGAACGGCGCGCTGCTCAGCTCCTCGAACAGGTACTCCCCGGCGATCCCGGACCCGGCCGTGGGCCCGGCGGCTGGCTGGAACGCGGTCACCGCCGCCTGCAGCTCGGCGCACAGCTGCCCCACCGCGTCCGAGTGGCCGAACGCGGTCCGGGCCCGGGCGAGCGACCGCGCCCGCCGGGTCCAGGCGGCCTTGGCCTCGTCGTCGGCGCCGAACGTCCAGAACAGTTGCGCCGCCGCGCGGTCCGCCGCCGGGTAGCGCAGGAGACCGGCGCCGGCGTGCAGCCGCAGCAGCGCGTCAAGAATGAGCGTCGCGTCGTGGTCGTGGACGCCTCGCTCATATCCTTCGGCGTACCGGCTGTCGGCGACGCGGCGCACAAGGTCGCGCAGGCCGCCGTCGGTGAGGGCGGCCTGGTGGAGCGCGTCCAGCGTGCGGGCCGGGCCGTCCGAAATGGACTGTCCCGTCGCCGCGGCGTCGAGCACCATGCAGGCCAGGTGCTCCGAGCGGTACACGTCGGGCGCCTCGGACACGAGCAGCTGTCCCCAGAAGGGGCGGGCGGCGGCGATCACCGGGTCGTCGACCGGCGCGCGGTAGTCGGTCGCGGTCACGGTGAACGCGAGCTCGTCGCCGTGCGGTACGAGCGTCAGGTCGATCGCCTGGGTGTTGACCGCGAACTGGTGCCGGCCGAGGCGGATGACGTCGGCCGAGCCGGCGAACAGGTCGAGGCGGTCGCGCAGCATCCGGCCGGCCTCGAGCCGGGCCGTCCTGACCCGGCCGTCCAGCTCGTCGGCGCGGACCTGGTCGCCGAGGGCGCGCAGCTCGCCGGCGACGCCGCGCAGCTTCGCGACCATCGGGTCGGCCGCGAAGTACGTGTTGACGTCGTCGGGTGAGGTCATCGTGGCGACCCGGCGCTCGATGCTGCCGAGGATCCGCTCCGCGGACTCGACCAGCCGGTCGGCGCGACGGGAGCGCTCGTCGAGCAGCGCCTGCTTCCGCGCGGAGAACGCCTCGTAGACGTCGGTGCGCTTGTCGCCGAGCTGGGCGAGGAAGTCGTCGAACTCGCCGAAGCGGGACTCGAGGTTCTCCAGCTGGAGCATCAGCCGCCCCAGCTGCTCGTCACACCGCTCGGGCGTGTCGGCGACCGCGAGCGCGCCGACGACCGCCTGGCCCAGCAGGGCGAACTCGGCGGCGAACTCGGCCCGGCCCTCGACGGCGAGCAGCTCGCGGCGGCGGGCGTCGAGGACGGCGCGGGCGCGGTTGACGCCGCCGAGGACCTCGCCGATCCGCTCCAGGATGCCGACCCGGACGGTGGCGTCGGCGATCTCCAGCGACCCGACCACCTCCGTGACGATCTGCAGCCCCTCGGCCTGCGCGGTCAGCCGCTCGCCGACCGGCGCGGCCTCGGCCACGGTACGGACCGCCTCGGCGTCGGCGACCAGGCGCTCCACGTCGGAGTGGTAGCCGGCGAAGGCGTCGTCGCGCTGCAGGAACGTCACCGCCCGCTTGGCGGCCGCGACGAGCTCCTCGTCGAGCCGCTGCTGCAGGGCCGCGATCCGGTCGGTGTCGGCGTAGCGCAGCTCGCGCAGCGGGACGAGGGAGCCCTGCGCGTGGCGGAGGCCGGCGAGGCGGCGCACCCAGGCGTCGGTGTCCACCGGCGCCTCGCCCTGGGAGCGGCGGATGAGCGACTCGACCCGCTCGGCCGCCTCGCCGACGGCGGTGGCCGCGTGCTCGGTGAGCGCCTGCACCCGTTCGAACTCGGCCAGCACCTGCTCGGCGGTGTTGCGCAGCTCGGCGAGCGGGCTGCGCAGGTCGCCGAGCTCCGGCTCGCCGAGCCAGTGGTA
This sequence comes from Dactylosporangium sp. NPDC005572, assembly GCF_040605515.1. NCBI lineage: Bacteria > Bacillati > Actinomycetota > Actinomycetes > Micromonosporales > Micromonosporaceae > Dactylosporangium > Dactylosporangium sp. NPDC005572. Next base: position 31,098 of record NZ_JBEXCY010000046.1, read on the forward strand.
GTGGTCGAACGTGCGGACGCACGCGGCGATGATCGCCTCGAAGACCGCAGTCGACGGGCCCATCTCGGCGACCATGCGGGCCACCGACAGGCAGTCGGAGATGCCGCGGACCAGATCGGCGTTGCCGACCCGGTCCAGCGGCCCGGTCCCGAGCGGCTGGGCCGCGGCGTACGTGTCCGACAGGTACGGCGTCTGCCACACCTGCATGGTGTGGACCCGGGTCGGCTCCTCGGACATGGCCCGGAAGACCACCAGCGTCCCGTCGTCGAACAGGGAGTAGCCGTGGCAGACGAGCGGGCTCGCGACCTCCTTGCGGATGACGTTGTAGGGCAGCAGCAGCGATCGCCCGTCGGCGCGGGCGTGGAAGACGTAGAGGACGTCCTCGCCGTTGCCCGACCGGATGACCCGCTCGAACTCGAGGTCGGCCACGTCGGTGTCGAACGTCCGCGCGACGCCCGTGGCCAGGTAGTAACCGCCCGGGAAGATCAGGCCCTGGTCCTCCGGCAGGCGCTGGCAGCCCTGGCCGATCCCGTCGAGCCGGACGACCCCCCGCGTCCGGGTGTTGAAGACCAGGAACCTGAAGACCGTTTCCTTGTACGGCCGGATGCGCAGCAGGACGAGCGGACCGACGCGCGCGTAGCTGACGTCGGCGTCGGCGAGGCTCTGCAGCGGCTCGTCGACCGGCTCGCGGTACACACCCTCGCCCGTCTCGGTGTTGTTCTCGACCTTGACGGTGAGGTCACCGCCGAGGGTCTCGACGAACACCACGTCCTCGATGGAGATGTGCGGGAACCGGCCGAGGACGTGGTGCTCCCGGCCGACCGGGGTCCACTCGAAGTCGTGCGACGGCGGGAACACATGGTCGCGCTCGCCGCGGTTGTCCACATAGGACACCTCGCCGGCCGTGTCGACGTTCCAGCGCAGCACCTTGATGTCGTCGGTGCGGGGACCGGTCTGGAAGACGGCGAGGAGCTTCCCGTCGAGCCGTCGCAGCTGCAGCAGCCGGGTGTCGCGGTAGTACCGGTACACCTCGCCGAAGTCGCGCAGCAGCTGCGGGTCGCGCAGCAGGCCGGGCAGCTCGTCCGGGGACGGCACGTCGAACCGGAACGCGTCGCCGTCGCGGCTGAACCGGTGCAGCGAGAACACGTCGTCGACGGTGGTCTCCGGCTTGAGGCCGATGAAGACGTTGTACCCGAACAGCATCAGCCCGCCGACGGACACGATGTCGCGCGGGACGCAGTTGTGCTCCGTGCGGATCCGCTCGGTGCCGAGCAGCCGCAGCTCGGTGCCGCCGAACACCTCGGTCCGCCGCGTGTTGAGGGCCTCGGCCCGGCCGCTCAGCTCGGCCGCCTGCGCGGCGAGCCGGTCGCGCAGCACCTCGTAGGTGCCGGCGTCCAGGCTCGCCGCGACGGGCTTCACCGTCTCGACGGTCACTGCGCGGCCGCCGCCAGCGCCGCGACCGGCCGGTCGGCGATACCGAGCTGGCGGGCCGCGTCCAGCAGCTCACGCAGCTTGTCCCGGTCGGGGCCGCCCCGCTGGATCTGCTGTACCAGGAAGGCCGACAACGTCAGGTTGGACACGTCGGCGGTGCTCATCGAGCCGAGCAGCCGCCCGAGGTCGCCGGCCAGGTCGCCGTTGCCGTTGAGGTAAGAGGCGCCGACGGTCTGCACGACGTCGGAGTGCTGGACGAAGCCGTCGATGCTCTTGCCGAGGCTGATCGAGCCGAGCAGCTTGTCGAAGAAGATGCTGTCGCCGCCGACGATGTCGATGTTCGCCTTCTCCAGGCCGGCGGCCAGGACGAGCGCCTGCTGCTCGGCGACCTGCCGGTGCACGTCGATGCCGGCGAGGCGGACCTCCTTCTCCATCTCCAGGCGCAGGCGGTACTCCTCATGCCCGCGGGTCGCCTCGTCCATCGCGGCGAGCGCGGCGGCCTTCTCGGTGAGCCCCTCGGCCTCGCCCTTGAGCTTGTCGCGCAGCGCGTCGGCGAGCGCGGCGGCCTTCTCCCGCTCGACGGCGGCCTCGGCGAGGCCCGCCTTCTCGATCGCCTCCGCGGTCGCGACCGCCTTCTCCCGCTCGACCGCCGCCTCGGCCCGGCCGACCTTCTCGATCGCGTCGGCGTTGCGCTCGCGGACCTGCACGTCGGCGAGGCCGGTCGCGGCCGCCTCGGCCTGCACACCCTCGGCCAGGCGGATCTTGGCGCGGGCCTCCAGCTCGGCGGTCTGCTGCCGGGCCTCGGCGAGCACCAGCTCCTCGCGGGCCTTGAACTTGGCGGCCTGTTCGGCCGCCTCGGCCGCCTTGATGCCCTTGACCAGGTTCTCCTGCGCCTCGGCCTCCGCCTGGATGACGACGGCCTGGCGGGTGCGCTCGGCCTCCTCGACGACGCGGAGCCGCTTGATCTGCTCCTCCTGCTCGGCGACGGTGCGCTCGACCGCGATCCGCTCCCGGACCACCTCGGCGATGGCCCGCTTCTCGGCCTCGACCTCCTTGTCCTTGGCGATCGTGCTCAGCTCGGTGTCCCGCTGGCGGGCGATGACCTCAAGCATGCGGTCCTTCTCGATGCGCTCCGACTCGATCGCGATGACCCGCTCGCGGTTCTTCTCGGCGACGGCGATCTCCCGGCGCTTGTTCTCGTGCTGGACGCCGACCTGCTCGTCGGTGCGGATCTCGGCGGTCTGCGACTTGAGCCGCTCCTCGGCCCGGACCCGGGCGGTCTCCGCCTCCTCGCGCGCCCGCAGGGTGGCGACCTCCCGCTCCTGCTTGATCTCCGCCTCGGTCTGGCGGCGCTCCAGCTCCAGGACCGCCTCGCGGGCGTCGACGTCCTGGCGCTTGATCTCCTTCTCCTCGTTGCGCCGGAACTCGTTGGTCCGCACGTGCTCGATCGCGGTCAGCTCGGTGATCTTCCGGATGCCCTGCGCGTCGAGGATGTTGGCGTTGTCGAGGTGGCTCAGCGGCGTCTGCTCGAGGAAGTCGATCGCGGCGTCCTCCAGGCTGTACCCGTTGAGATCGGTGCCGATCACCCGGACGATCTGGTCGCGGAACTCGTCGCGTTTGGTGTACAGGTCGACGAAGTCCAGCTGCTTGCCCACGGTCTTGAGCGCCTCGGAGAACTTCGCGTTGAACAGCTCCTGCAGGGTCTCCTGGTCGCTGGCCCGCACCGTGCCGATCGCCTGGGCGACCTTGATGACGTCCTCGACGGTCTTGTTGACCCGCACGAAGAACGTGATCCGGATGTCAGCGCGAATGTTGTCGCGGCAGATCAGCCCTTCCCGGCCGGTCCGCTCGATCTCGATCGTCTTCACCGAGATGTCCATGACCTCGGCCTTGTGCAGGACCGGCAGGACGACGGCGCCGGTGAACGTGACGTCGACCTTGCGGACCTTCGAGATGATCAACGCCTTGCCCTGTTCGATCTTTCGGAACAGGCGGCTGACGGCGTACAGCAGACCGACCGCGATGAGCGCGGCCACGCCGAGCACAACGAGGAAGCCGGTGGTGATGACGGTCATGAGAGCTCCCTCTGTCCGGGGGTGGGAACGATCCAGAAGAACTCGCCGTGCTGGTCGTATTCGTAGATCACCGCCGAGCTGCCCGCGGTGAAGGTGTCGGCGCCGGTCTGGCGAACCTGCACGATCGCGCTGGAGCCGTCGGCGGCGGTGACCTCGGCCTGGCCGAACGTCTCGGTGACGGTGCCGGTGCGGACCACGCACGTGCGCCCCACGAATGCAGCGCGGGACTCGCCGCTCGTCGCCGGGAAGAGCCTCCTCAGCGGTACCACGAGCAGCCGCGTCATCAGCCACGCGACAACGAGCGCGACCACCAGCACGGCGAGGCGCAGCAGCACGCCGTCGATGACGGTCGAGCCGGCCAGGCTGACGAACCAGGCGACCAGCACGAGCACCGACAGCCCGACCGTGGCCGGCACGCCGCCGAGGCCGACGCTGCCCAGGAAGCCACCGAAGCCACCGGCCGCACCACCGTCGAGGCCGTCGAGCGCCTCGGTGTCGGTGCCGCCGAACAGGACGATCAGCCAGTACGCGATGACAAGGACGAGCAGGAATGTGAACAGGACGGTGGGGAATTCGAGGGTCGCACTGAGAAATTCACCCATCGGCCTGCTGCATCCCCCCTGCTCGCTACGGCCATGGTGACAGGCTTCGTCAAGACCCACTCGCCCCGCAGCCTGCGGTCCACAGTGGATGACGACCGCGAATCAGGACGAGAACTCGGACAAGCCGGCGCTAAACGGCACAGTCGCGGTGCGCCCTCGGTCGCCCCGGCACGACGAGCCGGGACAGCAGACGCGCTCGCCGTCCTCCAGGTAGTGCGTGACGGTGTCGGCCGTCGCGCTCAACGCGGCAGCCGTCCGGCGAGCGAGCAATGGGGACAGACGCCGTCGGGCCTCGTCGAGCGTGCACCATGCCCAGCCGCGCAGCTCGTCCTGGGGGGATCCGGAGGCTCGCGGTGACAGGTCACCAGCGGACGCTATCGCGTCGCCGGCGTCGAGCGGGGCTTCGCGGGCCGGGATCGTCAGGAGCCGGCGTCGGTCGGCCGGATGTTGTTGTTGAGCCGGAAGCGGTTCTCGGGGTCGAACTCGCGCTTGATCCGGGCGAGCCGATCCAGGTTGTCGCCGAACGCCGACTGTCCGCTCGCGCTGTCCAGGTCGGCGCTGAAGTTGAGGTAGGTGCCGCCAGCCGAGGGCAGGTCGTTGACCTCGTTGAACGCGTCCCGCACCCACCGTACGTTGGCCTCGGTGTCGGCGGCGTCGGTCCAGTTGCCGTCGATGCTCACGATGTAGGCCGCACTCCGATCGCCGAAGGCGGTGTCGTGGATCCCCGGCCGCTGCACGGCGCCGCCCATCTGCGGCACGTGGACCAGCGTGCCGGGGTGCGGTCGGTCGAGTCCTTTTCGGAGTACCACATCGAGCACGTCGTCGCCGAGCTCGCGGACGTTCACCGACTTCCAGTAGCTGAGCGACTGCCCTTTCGGAAACATCCAGTCCAGGAGTCGCTGGACGTCCCGGAACGGCTTGGGCCCACTGAGGTCGGCGAGCGGAGTGCCGAACTCGCTGATCGGCCTGAGGATCGTCGCGCCGTCGTCCGCCGGACCCGCGTACACGGCCCCGGTGATGAAGACGTCCCGGTTGTGCACCTGCGGCGGTAGCAGCGGCGAGGCCGGCATCGACCAGAACATGGCCCGGCTGGTGACCTCGTCCGGCAGGCCGGCCGTCCAGGCCCGCCAGGCGGGAAGGATCTCCTCCGCGTCGGACGCGGCGTACATCGCCGCCCCATACATGACGACGGGTCCGACCGGGTGGGCACGGAACTCGAAGGCGGTGACGACGCCGAAGTTGCCGCCGCCGCCGCGCAGTGCCCAGAAGAGTTCCGGGTGCTCGGTCTCGCTGGCTCGAAGGAGCATCCCGTCGGCCGTGACGATCTCGGCGGCGACGAGGTTGTCGCAGGTGAGGCCATACCTGCGGTGGAGCCACCCGAGCCCGCCGCCGAGGGTCAGACCGGCGACGCCCGTCGTCGACACGACGCCGCCCGGCACGGCCAGGCCGAAGACCTGGGCCTCTCGGTCGACGTCTCCCCAGGTCGCGCCTCCCTGGACCCGAACGAGCCGCTCGGCGGGGTTCACCCAGACGCCCCGCATCGCCGAGAGGTCGATCATCATGGCCTCGTCGTAGGTGCACTGGCCCGCGATCCCATGGCCACCGCCCCGCACGGCGACCAGCAGATCGCGTTCGCGAGCGAGGTTCACCGCGTCGATCACGTCGGCCGCTCCCGAACATCGGACAATGAGTCCGGGGTGCCGGTCGAACATGCCGTTGTGCACGACGCGACTCTCGTCATAACCGGGATCATCCGGTGTGATGAGCGGACCGTGGAAGTCCGCGCGAAGTGCGTCGATCCGCTCGTCGGTGACAGCCGTTTCGCCACCGTCGAGCCTGCGGAGCCTCACCGTCATTCGCTGGGCCTCCAGCCGGTCGAGTCCTGAAGCCTCGCGGTCAACATCACCCGCGATCCGGTTCTTAAACCCACGTCCGCGCGCCGACCGGTACGCCGAACGCCCAGCTCACACCCGGTACAACGGGTTTGGCGCGGTGCGGCCGTGGTAATCGGGTCCGGCCGACCTGACGCCGCGGAGGTGGAGTGTGACTGTGGGGATGACCCGGTTGGCGAACGAGTCGACGGAGTACCGTGCCGCCCGCGAGGAGCTGCGGCTGGCCGAGGTCGACCTGATGCGCCAGCGCGAGCGGGTGGCCGAGTTGCGCCGCGGGCTGCCGACGGGGGCGGTGGTCGAGAATTATGTCTTTGAGGAGGGCCCGGCCGATCTGGCCGCGGGGGACGAGCCGGTCCGTCAGGTCAGGTTGAGTGAGCTGTTCAGCGGGCCCGATCGACCCTTGATCGTCTACCACTTCATGTACGGCAAGGCCCAGCGCGCGCCGTGCTCGATGTGCACGATGTGGATCGACGGGTTCAACGCCGTCGTCGACCATGTGTCCCAGAACGCCGACTTCGTCGTCGTGGCGGCAGCCGACCTATCGGCGCTGCGGTTCCACGCCCGGGCCCGCGGGTGGGATCGGCTCCGGCTTCTCAGTGCGGCCGGCAGCACGTTCAAGTACGACCTGGCCAGTGAGGACGAATCCGGAGCCCAGGACTCGACCATCTCGGTCTTCACGCGGGACGCCGACGGGACGGTCAGGCACTTCTACACCAGCCATCCGTGGATGTCCGCCGACATCCGCGAGCGCGGTGTGGACCTGCACAGCCCGGTGTGGCACCTGCTCGACCTGACGCCGGCGGGGCGGGGCGAGTGGTACCCCGAGCTGCGCTACAAGCCTTGAGCGAAGTGCCGCACCGAGACCGTCACCGGTTGCCCGGCGCCGGTGTCTGGCAGCGCGGCCCGGGCCGCCGGCACGGCCGGTTGTCTCTCGGATCGTCGTCCCGGCCCGGTCTTCCCATCGGAATGCCGTTGCCCTCGGCGAGCGTCCCGCCCCGCCTCGGCTGGGACGGCAGCTGGACCTTCTCCGTCTTGTTCAGGGCCGCGTTCATGAACTTGCGCCAGACCGGCGCCGCCATGGTCGCGCCGAAGAGGCGTTGGCCGCTCTTGTTGACCAGCTTCTGTTCGTCGTTCTTGTTGCCGATCCACACGGCGGCGGCCAGTCCGGGTGTCTTGGTCTTGTCCCGGCCGGGTGGCGTGTAGCCGACCATCCAGGTGTGCGCGTTGTCGGACGTGTCACGCAACTGCCAGGTGCCGGTCTTGCCGGCCGCCGGCCGGCCGTTCATGTCGGAGGCGGTCGCCGCGGCGACCTTGCTCAACGCGTACGTGACGTTGTCGGCCATCGCGTCGGTGAAGCCCGGGATCTGCTTGGGGTTGATGGTCTCCCCGTAGACACGCTGGCCCTTCTTCTGCACCTCCTGCACGAAGTGGACCGACGCTGCCTTGCCCCGGGCGGCGAACGTCGCCATGCCGTTGGCATGGTCGAGGACGGTCACCGGGAACTGCCCGATGCCCAACTCCGTGCTGAAGCCGAACTCTGAGGGGTTCTTGGTGGTCAGGTCGAGCCGGCCCTTTTCCGGGTGCCACATGGAGCGGATCCCCGCCGCGCGGGCCACCTCGAGCACCTTGGCCCAGCCGACCTCCTCCGCCAACGCGAAGTACGGCGTGTTGAGCGACTTCTCGGTCGCCTCCAGCAGCGTGCACCACGTCTGGCAATCGGCCGAGTCGCCGTCGTTGTTCTTGACGGGGCCCGGCTTCTGGCCGGTGACCCGGTGGCTGCGCGGGAAGTCCTTCGGGCTCGTGCCGTCCCAGTGGGAGTCGATGGCGTACCCATGGATGAGCCCCGCGGCGAGCGTGTAGACCTTGAACGAGGAGGCGGGCGGGTGCGCGCCGAAGTCGACCGGCTTGCCGTCCGACAGCACCGGGTCGGCGTACCAGCCGGCGTAGTCGCTCCCGTCACCCTGCGATCCGCCGTAGTAGGCACGGACCCGGCCCGTGCCCGGCTCGACGGCCACCAATGCGCCCTGGAGATTCGGCGGCTGGCCGAACAGCGGTGAGTCAGCCGTGGCACCGCTGGCGTATTTCAATGCGGCGTCCTGCATCGGCTTGGCCACCGTGGTGTAGATCTGCAGGCCACCGTTGCGGATCTCGTCGGACGAGAACCTGGGCCGCCCGTCGGGCCCGGTGACCCTGGAAAGCTCGTCCATCACGTGGTGGACGATCAGCCCCGCGGGCTTGTCCAGGCCCCACTGGGCACGCAGCCGGCCGTCCACGACGGGGTCGACCTTGATCACGTTGTCCGGGTACTTGAGCTCGTCGGCCGCCTGCTGGGTCAGGTAGCCGAGCTGAACCATGTTGGACTTGATGTAGTTGTGGAACCGCTCCTTGGCCGTGTCGGGGTTCCGGGTCGGGTCGTACGGGCTGCCCTTCTTCGGGTCGGAGCCCTCCGGATCCTTGATCATGCCGGCGAGCACCATTCCCTCGGCGACCGTCAGGTTGCTGACCGGCTTGCCGAAGTACGCCTGCGCGGCCGCCTCGATCCCGTACGCGTGCCGGCCGAAATAGACCGCGTTCAGGTACAGCTCAAGGATCTTGTCTTTGTCGTACTTCTCGTTCAGCTTGGTCGCGATGACCGCCTCGCGCACCTTCCGCGCGTACGAGATGCCCTTGAGGTCGGCGAGTTTGCGGGCGTACTGCTGACTGATCGTCGAGGCGCCCTGCCGCTCACCGCCGGTGACGTTGTTCCACGCGGCGCGGGCAATGCTGCTGTAGTCGACGCCGTCATTGGTGTAGAAGCTCATGTCCTCGGTGGCCACGACCGCTTGCTGTACGTGTTTGGGAACCTGGTCGAGGGTGACCACGGTCCGGTTTTCTTCGCCGATCCTCGCCATGGGCGTCTGGCGGTCGGCGTAGAAGATCGTCGTCGACTCGTACATCTGGAGGTCCGGCGGCAGATCGACCGAGTCGAAGTAGTAGGTGCCGGCCACCAGCCCGATGCCCATCAGCATCAGTACGGCGGCGGTGGAGGAGATGATGACGTTGCGTCGGCGCCATCGCTTCGGCCGCCCGCTCGCCGAGGGCTCCGTCGGCGTTGCGGACCCGCTCTCGCCGAAGCTGGGGCGGCCGGTCAGGCGGCCGGTCAATTGGCCGATGATCGCGCCGCTGAGAATTCCGGCGGAGCGCCGGTGCCGACCCCGGGGGTTGTCGCGACCGCCGTGACCGAGGCTGCCGTAACCGCTCTCGTCGGACGACCCCGCAGGCCGCGGGTCCCTCCCCAACGAGTCGTTCGGGTCACCAGAGTTCACTCGTCTCACCTCGTCAGACAGGCCTTCTGTCGTCCCGCAGGCCACGACAACGGCCAACCACAAGGAGCGTCCACGTCGGTGGCGACGTTACAACGCTCCTGGACGGCGATGAAGGCGGCGGTACTTCGGCGAGAAGCAAGCCGTGTTCTCGTCACCACCGCGCGTCATATTCGCCGCTAGCCCGCGAGCAGCAGGGTCCGCAGCGACGAGGACAGCCACTGCTCGGCGCGGTCGAAGGTCCAACCGTGTTCGTCGATGAACTGTACCCAGGCGTCGATCGACAGGAACACGGCGATCGTGGCCGCCGCGGTGTCGACGTCGGTTCCGGGGCGCAGTGCGCCGAGCTCGGCGATCCGCTCGGCGCCGCGCCGGGCGCCGGCGACGTGGCGGGCCTGTCCGTCCGCGTATGCCGCCGCGATGGTCTGGTCAACCTGTGCCGCGGACCTCAGCCCGGCGAGGATGTCCCGGCAGCGTTCGTTGAGCTGCCTGGTCAGCCGCGTCTGGAGGTCGATGATCTGGCCTGCGTCGGTCGAGCGCGTGATTTCGGCGGCGAGCTGCGGGACGCCGGAGAGGGCGTCCACCTCGTCGAGCATCGCGGTGACGAGCCGCGCCTTCGACCCGACGCTGGAATAGATGGTCTGCACCGCGACGCCGGCCTCGCGGGCGATGTCGGTGACCGAGGTGTGTGCGTATCCCTGACGAGTGAACAGCCTGGTCGCGGCCAGGATGATGTCGCGGCGGGTCTGTGCCGCCTGCAACTGTCGTCGATTGGTCGCGACCCGTCCTTGCTCGTCCGAGGATTTCATCTTAACATCGTTCCAGTCAGTAGATTGATATTCTACCTTGGGGGGACCATGGTGTCAGGGAGAAAGATATCGGTGACGGCGGTGGCGCTGGTCGCGGCGATTGCCGCCCTCGCTCTGGGCCGGGTGATCTGGCCCGATCCCCCGGGCGCGGCCACTCCGCCGCGGGACCTGCTGCCGCTCTTCTTCGTGCTGTCCGTGCTCGAGGCGATGGCCTTCGGCGCCGGCGTGGCGTTCCTGTGCTTCGGCCTGGCTCCGCTGCGGCGTCTCGGTGCCGGAGCTGCGCTGACCTGGGCCGCGTACGTGAGCATTTCGTTCATGCTGCTCAGCTGGTGGCCGCACGACAACCTGCACCGCGTGCTCGGCCACGCCGACTTCGCGGGACTGGCCCAGCTCGAGTACCTCTTCCACGTGCCGCTCATGGCGGGTGCCGCCGTCGTCGCCGGGTTCTTCCTGCGGATCAGGCGGGCAGGCGACCATGTCCCAGCGTGAGCAGCTCATCCGCGGCCTCTACCGCACCATGTTCGAGTCCGGCGACGTCACGCTCGCCGACCGGGTCGTCACGCCCGGGTTCGTCGACCACGCCGCACCGCCGGTGCCCGTCCCGGCCGGGCCTGACCAGCTGCGGGCGGTCGTGAGCTACCTGCACTCGGTGCTGGCCGACATCCGGTACGAGATCGATGACGTCCTCCACGACGGTGACCGGGTCGCGTACCGGGCCGCCATGTCCGCGACCCAGATCGGCGAGCTCTTCGGCTTCCCGTCATCGGGTCGCAGCTTCCGTATGCAGCAGATCCACATCGTCCGGTTCGACGGCGACCTCATCGCCGAGCACTGGGCATGCCGTGACGACCTCGGCGCCCTGCGCCAGCTCGGCCATATCGCCTGAGTCCCGGACAGGCGGCGGCTGGCGGCCGACCCGAGCCGCGCCGGCCGTTCGTAAAAGCAGCCTGGCCTGCCGACGTTGGTCATTGTGACCGAGTGCCGTCGGAGGCCAGGCTGCTGTTCAGATTGGATACGGCCACCGCCGCCTTGACGACCGCCGGTCAGACGGCGGCGAGCGACGGCGCCAGTGCCCGGGCACACATCTCGCGCGTCCAGGTGATCCGGTCGAGCGCGACTTCGGGGTGATCGCCGAACTCCTGCGCGGCCCGGGCGTAGCACTCGTCCGGTCCGAGCCGTTCGAGCGTGCGGTCGACGGCGTCGCGGACCGCGGCGTCGTCCAGGTCGTAGGTCTTCGGCGCGTCGGAGACGAACAGTGCCATGCACAGCACCGGGTTGACTTCGCGGATCGTCATGGCGGATCACCTGCTCACAGTGGGGTGTGTTGCATCCACGTTCTCTCGAACCGGCAAGCGACGGCTTCGACGCCACCTGCACTGTCCGGCTCCCGGTTTCCGCACCCCACGGATACCTGCTGGCCCCCATGCCCGACTCACCCCGCGTCACCTTCCCGGGTGGGTCATGGGCCCGGTGGCGCCCGGCGCGACTGCGGCCGTCCACCAGGTGCCGGAACGGCTCCTGGCGGTCGCGGAGGCGTGGAACGCCGGGAGTTCAGGCCCTGGCGGACGTGACGTGCGCGCGGATGCGGTAGAAACCCTTGGTCCACCCCTCGACGATCAGTTCGAAGGTCGAATTGAAGGCGGCGATCCTGGGCCCCTTCTTGCCGAGTGCCGTGGTCGACAGCGCCGTGCCGCTCAGGTCGGCGAGTGACCACCCGATGAAGTCGACGGGAGAGCCGCACCGAAATGGCAGGTTGCTGTAGCTGGCGATCGAGTAGGCGTCGTAGCCGACCACTGGGTCGTCGTTCACGAGCTCGACGAGGAAATCGACCTTGGCGGGATCCGTCCGCACCGCCATGCCGTTGACCCGCAGCTTGATTCCGTAGGGCGTCGTTTTGTAGGAGTAGTCGGCTACGTGGTCGGCGTCGTTGTGGTCGCGGGTTCTGGTGTTGTAGACGTACGTCCCGGTGATGGTGTCGCCCGGTTCGACATCAGCGCACAGGACGCCGGCGGTGTCGATGACCTCGTCGACAACGGCCTTGATGGTGATTGAAACGAGCTTGGGTGGGGCGGCGACGGCGGTCGATGCGCTCGTGAGAACGAGCGCTGCGCTCGCAAGTGCCGACAATGCGGTGATCGAGGCGGTCGAGGCCGCCCACCGGCTGATCTTCGAAGCAGACAAAGGAAACCCCCGCGGAAACGTTGTGACGGCGCGGCGGCCGCCTCACCGACGGTAGCGGGGGAGGCTTTGGTGTATGGGCAGATTTCGTTGGGCGGCCGGTGTGAAACTTCGGCGACCGCGGATCACACCGTCAGGGCACCGAACGGATCCGCAGTACGAACACGCTGCCGAGCAGGGTCACCACGGCGGTCAGCACGTACAGCACGGGATAGCCGCCGAGGTGCACCACGATCGGCGCCGAGAGCGCCGGCCCCAGCACCTGGGGCGCCGAGTTGGCGATGTTGATGACGCCGAGGTCCTTCGCCCGGTTGGTTGCCTGCGGCAGCACCTGCGTGATCAGTGCGGCGTCGACCGCCTGGTACACGCCGTACCCGGCGCCGAGGACCGCCGCCGCGACCACGGCGACCGGCCACGACGGCCAGAACGCCAGCAGTAGCGCGGCGGCGGCCATCACGATCCCGGACCAGATCACGAACACGCGCCGGCGGCCGGTGCGGTCGGAGCGCCGGCCCGCGAACACGGTCGTGGCCATGAGCGCGACCGTGTAGACCAGGATCAGCACGAGCAGGCCGGTGTCCGGGTCGGCCAGCCGCACCCGGTCCTGCAGGAAGTACAGCAGGTAGAGGGTGCCCAGCGCGTTGCCGAGCTGCACCAGGAACCGGGTGATCCAGGCCCACGCGAAGTCGGGGTGCCGGCGGGGGCTGACCCAGAAGCCGGCCAGGGAGAACCGGGGCCGATCCGCGCGCTGGAGCCGGTCGTCCGGAGTGAGCAGCACGAACGGTACCGGCAGCAGGACCACGAGCACCGCGAGCGCGACGTAACCCGGGCCGGTCCCGGTGACGATCGCGGTGACCAGCACGACGCCGAGGACCACCCCGAGCACCTGCGGGATGCCGACCCAGCCGGACACCGCCCCGCGCTGGTCCACCGGCACCCGGTCGGGCACGGCCGCGGTCAGCGTCGCCAGCATGGTGTTGAGGCAGGCCTGCGCGGCGACCCAGCCGAGCGCCACCCCGAGCACCGTGTCCTGCCGGGCGAGCAGCAGCAGCGCCGCACCGGCCAGCACGGCACCGCCGAGGGTCCAGCCGTGGCGGCGGCCGAAGCGGGCCGTGGTGCGATCGGACAGCGCCCCGGCGAGCGGGTTCACCACGACGGCCGCGGCGGCGCCCAGCGCCGTGACGAGGCCCAGCATGCTCTCCTTGTCGCCGGGGCTGATCGCCTGGATCTGGTTGGGCAGCAGTACCTGGATCGGGGTGAAGAACCCCATCCACACGGCGAGGTCGGCCAGCACGAGCAGGGCGATCCAGCGGGGTCGCACCCGCACGACGGGCTCGGCGAACGGCGCATGCACCGCGGCGGCGGTCTCGGCGGTCGGTGCCGAAGGCGGGGTCGGCGGCGGCTCCGGCATGGCGGACTCCCACGAGCTTCAGGAAATGCGAGAGGTGCTCGCGACCATAGCCCTGATCGGTGGTGACCTCAACGGCTCAGGCGACGCGAAGGGCCCGGCAGCCGCGGCTGCCGGGCCCTTGGTGTGCGGCGAGGGTCAGCCCACCGTGATGTAGCTGACGTTGGTGGCACCGGCGTAGGAGATCACGCCGAAGTACCGCTTGGCTGGGTCGAGCCCCGTCCAGGTCGCCGTCAGCGTCACCGGCACACCGGCGGTCACCGCCGGGTTGCTGACGCTGAGGTTGCCCGCGGCGCTGTTGGGCACCACCCAGTTGCTGATGGCGTACGACGTGGTGCCGCCGGGCGTGGCGAAACCGTTGACGTAGACGTCGTACGTGCCGGCAGCCGGCGCGTTCAGCGTCGCCCGCTCGTCCGCCGAGCCGGAGGCCGACAGGCCCACCAGCGTGCCGCCCTTGTAGACGAACAGGTCGAGGTCGGCCGTCTTGTCGTTGGAGACAAGGTCGAATCGGGCCGCCTTGGTGCCCTCCGGCACCGTGACGTGGTAGACCTTCGTGCCCGCGCCGACAACCGGGTTGGCGGTGTCGAACGGTCCGGCCGCGACGCTGTCGGCAACCGGGGCCACCCCGACCAGACCGGCGACGGAGGTGCCCAGCGCGGCCGCCGTCGAGCCGGGCGTGACCGGGTAGGTCGTCGAGCCGGCCGCGATCGTCCCGGTCACGTCACTCGGCGCCTTGACCGCCACGGGCCGCAGCGCAATGGGGCTGCGCACGCTGTGCTTGCCGTCCGACCAGGTCAGGTTGCCCGTGGCCCAGGCACCCAGCGGGGTCGTGGTGCGCGTGAACGTGACCGTGAAGGTCTGCGTCGCGTTCGGCGCCAGCGTGAAGCTGGACGGCGAGACGACAGCGGTGAAGCCGGGCACGTCGGCCGTGGCCCTGTAGGTCGCGGTCGTGGTGCCGACGTTCTTCACCGTCCGGGTCACCGTCTGGACGCCGGCCAGCCCACCGATGGCGATCGAGGCCTGGTTGAGGTCCGGGCCGGCGACCGGCGGCAGGGTGTCGAACGGCGGCGCGAACTGGACCCCGAGGCTCACCATGTAGCTGCGGTAGTCGTTCGGGCCGGCCGGGTACACCAGGCCGGGGTCGGCCGCACGGTTCGGGTTCACGAAGCCGGCGCCCTGGGCGAACGGGCTCGTCGTCGTCTTGGTGTCGACGGCCGACGTCATGAGCGCGGACTTGATCTCCGACGGCAGCCAGGTGGGGTGCAGCTGCTTCATGAGCGCGCCGACGCCCGCGATGTGCGGCGAGGACATCGAGGTGCCCGAGTAGAAGTCCCAGTCGCGGCCGTGGTTGCTCGGCGGCGCGACCGCGGCGACGACGTCGTTGCCGGGCGCCGCGATGTCGGGCTTGAGGATGTCGCCGTCCGTGGTCGTCGACGGTCCCCGCGAGGAGAAGTCGGTGATCTCCGGGACGTCCGGCGCCGCCGCCAGCTCCGCCGGGGTCAGATCCACGATGCTCGCGGTCGCGCCGGCCGTGGCCGCGTACGCCTTGACCGCGGCACCGTCGACGTCGTTCAGGTGGACCGACGGGATCGGGTGGTAGTCGCCGTTGAGCGAGTTCGGGCTGGTGTTCGTCATCACCATGCCGACGCCGCCGGCCCGCTTGACCTCGAAGCTCTTGTCGATACGCGCGTTGACGCCCCGGTCGCAGATGACCACCTTGCCGGTGACCTTGGCCGGGTCGAGCGTGCCGTCGAAGCAGAGCTTGGCGTCGTTGTCGCTGGCACCGGCCAGCTTCCCGCTCAAGGCGGTGATCAGCGGCGCCGGTGTGTTCAGGGCCGAGGTGGTCGACGCACCCACGTACCGCGCGCCGTTGCCGAGCGCGACCGTCCGGTACGCCTTGCGGAACGTGGCGGCGGCGACGGTGGTGACCCACGGCGCGGGGTGGTCCAGGGTGCTCGCACCCGGGCCGTTGTTGCCGGCCGAGTTCGCCACGAAGATGCCGACGTTGGACGCGGCCCGGAACGCCTGGGCCACGGAGTCGAGCACCGACGACTCGGACGAGCCACCGATCGAGTAGTTGATCACGTCGACACCGTCGAGGACGGCGTCGTTGATCGCGGCGACGCTGTCGGAGTTGAAGCAGCCGGCCGTCACGCCCGGCTTGCCCTCCCAGCAGACCTTGTACATCGCGATCGAGGCGGCCGGCGCCATGCCCGACGCGGTGCCGATCTGCTTGCCGTCGATGGTCACCGTGACACCGGCGTTGCCGGCGGCGGTCGAGGCGGTGTGCGAGCCGTGGCCGGAGCCGTCGCGCGGCGACAGGTAGTCCTCGTCGGCGATGTTCTTCTTGCCGAAGCCCTCGACGTAGTACCGGGCGCCGACGAGCTTGTTGCCGCACAGCGACACGGGGAAGTTCTCACCCGCGACGCACCCGCCGTGCCAGTTCTTCGGCCGGGGGTTGATCTTGGCGTTGGCGAACGAGGGGTTCTCGGGCCAGATGCCGCTGTCGATGACACCGACGACCACGCCGGCACCGGCGTTGGCCTGCCCACCCGCCTGCGCCCACACGCCGCCGGCGGTGTTGAGGCCGAGGAACTCCGGCGAGGCCGTGGTGTCGACGTGCGACACCTGGTCACGCTCGAGCGCGACGACGCCCGGGGTCTTCGCGAGGGCGGCCGCCTGAGCCTTCGTGAGGTCGGCGGCGATGCCGTTGTTCGTGACCGTGTAGTCGTAGATCTTGGTGGCGCCGACCTTCGCCAGCGCCGCGTCGTGCTTGCTCGTCAGGTGCGCCCGCCACGCCTGGACCGCCGCGGAGTTCGGGTCGAGCTTGTTGCCCGCCTTGGGCTTGGTGGCCTTGAACCCGGGGTTGTAGCCGTCGTAGCTGCCGACGGGGTCGTCGGCGAACGAAACGATATAGCGGCCGTCGCGGTAGCCATTTGAATTGCCTTGCGTCGATGCCGCATTGGATGATGCCGCGTTGGATGTGGTCGCGGCTGCGATACTGCCCGCGATGGCGAGAATCGGGAGTGCGGCCAGGCTCGCTCGCCGCACTCCCTTCGACCTGAAGATCATGTGGTTCTCCTCAGCGGTGCTGATGCCCAGGTTGGGGCACGTCGCATCATGACTAAGGAGACGATGACTGTCCATACTGTGCACGCTGCGGAAGCGTTGCCGAAACCAAATCGGCACATTCACCAATACGTGGCCGGAATCGAGTAACGCAGGCGGGCCCTGATTCGCTCTTTCAGTGGGAAGCTGTGCGAACCGTCGAGCGAGTGGTGACCCTCGCGGTTTGCGATGGGGGAAACGCGGGAATCGTACTTTGCAAGGATCAGACGGTAAGCGACGTCTCCATGGTGCCGATACCGGTCGCGGGGTGGGTTCATGATCGACTCACCCCGCGTTCACCGGCGCGACCGTCCGGCGTCGTCGCATCGTGACAACGTTTGAGTGCATGTCCCATCGCAAGTTTCTCGTCGTGCTCACGGCACTGGCGATCTCCTCGGCCGGGCTCATTCCCGGCAGCGCCGCTAGCGCGCACAGCCAGCGATCCACGTACTGGGACCGGCAGGCTACCTACCCCGTCTTCGAGAACCGGCCGGCCGGCGAGGACCCCGCCTCCGCCACCGCGGCCGAGATCTCTGCCGTCACCGACGACGGCCGGACGCTCATCTACACCGACGCGCTCGCCAAGCGCATCGGGTTCCTCGACATCTCCAAGGAAAGCAAGCCGAAGGGCCTCGGCACGCTCGGCGTCAACGGCGAGCCGACCTCCGTCACCGTCCGCGGCGACTACGCGCTCGTCGTCGTCGACACCAGCGAGAGCTTCACCAACCCGTCCGGAGTGCTGCACGTCGTGCGCATCAAGGACCGGAAGGTTGTGCGCACGCTCGACCTCGGCGGCCAGCCCGACTCGATTGCGTTGAGCAAGAACAAGCGGTACGCCGCCATCGCCATCGAGAACGAGCGGGACGAAGACGTCAATGACGGTGACCTCCCGCAGGCACCGGGCGGGTTCGTCCAGATCGTCGACCTGCCGTCGGACAATCCGGCCAAATGGTCCGTCCGCAAAGTCGCGTTCCCGGCAAGTGAGCTCAAGGGCATCACCGCGCCGGAGGACCCGGAGCCGGAGTACGTCTCCATCAACGATCGCGACAAGCTCGTCGTGACCCTGCAGGAGAACAACGGCATCGTCGTCATCGACCTGCGCTCCGGAAAGATCGAAAAAGCCTTCAGCGCCGGTACCGCCACCGTCAAGGGCATCGACACCGCGAACGACGGCAAGATCGACCTGACCGGGCAGATCACCGACGTCCCGCGGGAGCCCGACGCCGTCGCCTGGGTCGACGACCGCTACGTCGCGACCGCCAACGAGGGCGACTGGAAGGGCGGCACCCGCGGCTGGACGGTGTTCGACACCTACACCGGCAAGGTCGTGTGGGACGCCGGCAACACGTTCGAGCAGCTCGCCGTCACCTATGGCCTGCACAACGAGGACCGCGCCGACAACAAGGGCGCCGAGCCCGAGGGGCTCGCCATCGCGACCTTCCACGGCACGCGGTACGCCTTCGTCGGGTCGGAGCGCAGCAACTTCGTTGCCGTGTACGACCTGAGCAACCCGGCGAAGCCGGTCTTCAAGCAGATCCTGCCAACCACGAACGGGCCGGAAGGGCTGCTGCCGATCCCCGGCCGCGACCTGCTCGCGATCTCCAGCGAGGAGGACGACGCTTCGGTCAACGTGCGCTCCAGCGTCACCCTCTACGAGCTGGGCAACGACAAGCCCGGCTTCCCGAGCGTGATCAGCCCCAACGGTATCGGCTGGGGCGCGCTCGGCGCCCTGAGCGCGGTGCCCGGCAAGCCGTCGAAGTTGTACTCCGTGACCGACGCGGCGTACACGCCCACCCGCATCCTCACGCTCGACGCCGGCAAGGCGCCGGTCGAGATCACCACCGAGCTGGTGGTCAAGGACGCCGCGGGTGCGCCGGTCGGCTACGACGCGGAGGGCATCTCCGCGCGCCAGCAGGGCGGCTTCTGGCTCGGCGTCGAGGGCGCCAACGGTGCCGGCAACAAGCTCGTGCGCCTGGACCGGGACGGGCGCACGGTCGAGACGGTACAGCTGCCGCTCGAAATCACTGCCGGCCTGGCCAAGCAGGGCATCGAGGGCGTGTCCGCCGTCAACGACCGCAACGGCGAGCACGTCTGGGTCGCGCTGCAGCGCGAGCTGAGCACCGACCCGAAGGGCGTCGTCCGCATCGGCCGGTACGACGTCGCGACCAAGGCCTGGACGTGGTACGGCTACCAGCTGGAGTCCACGACCACGCCGGGCGACTGGATCGGCCTGTCCGAGATCGTCGCCGTCGACGGAAACACGCTCGCGGTGATCGAACGCGACAAGCTCAACGGCCCCAACGCGAAGATCAAGCGGGTCTACACGGTGACGGTGCCGCGGACCGACCCGCAGCCCGGCACCCTCCCGGTGCTGCCCAAGCGCCTGGCGGTCGACGTCCTCCCGGCGCTGCGCGCGGACAACGGCTGGACCCAGGAGAAGCTCGAGGGCCTGACCATCGGCGGTGACGGCCAGGTCTACGCCATCACCGACAACGACGGCGTCCAGGACGCCACGGGCGAGACGGTCTTCCTCCGCCTCGGCCCGGCCCGCAAGGTCTTCTGACGGCAGGGCGCCGCCCTCGGGGTCACCGAGGGCGGCGCCTATCGTGACCTCCGTGCTCAGTCACGACGCCGAAAACTGCGCAATCATGGTCCGCGCGCGATCGCTCGCCGGTTGGGTGGGCACCGGCAAACCGGTGACACCAAGATCCGTGCTGCGTCCCCGCGACGTCCCCGCCGTGGCGGCCGCGATCGGCATCACGCCGCCGGACCGTACCCGCACCGCGGCGGACATCGAGGCGCTGCACCGCCCATGGACGGCGGCGCAGGCGATCGGGCTCATCACCGTCGACGGAAGCCGGGCCGTGGCGAAGGCCGCCACGGTCGCCGATCCGCTGGACGCCTGGTGGAGCGCTTTCCTGGCGGTACTGGAGGCCGAGTCGAACGACCGTCGCGGTGAGGGCGCCGTGGTGCTGTGCCGCGCCCTGCTGCTGATGCTCGCCGACGAACCTCCGCCGTCGGTCGAGGAGCTCGAACAGCGGCTTCCCGAGCAGCTCATCTACCCGCAGCTCGGCGCGGCGTGGAACGCGTTCCGTCGTGGGGTCGACCCGGTCGACGCGGCGCTCGACGCGCTGGCGGAGTTCGGCGCTGTCGATGCCGACCACCGGCTGACAGCACTCGGCCGGTGGGCGTGCGACCGCTTCGCCGCGGCGACACCGCCGCCGATCACCCCGGACCTGCCGGCGGACGACCTGCTGGCCAGGGCCGCCCGGCTGCCCGAGCCGGACGGCTGGCACGCCGCGCAGCGCTGGCTCGCCGATCGGGACCTGGAACAGGCCGCTACCGAGATCCTGGCCGCCGCCGCGGACGCGACCCCCGCGGCCCGGATCTTCGGCGCCGACCTCGTCGGCGCGCTGGGCGAGAAGACCCGGCCGGCCTGGCAGGCGGCCCTCGACCGGCCCATGCTCGCGCCGCACGCCCGTTCGGTGCTGGGGCTGTGGGACGGGACCGACCTCGACGAGACGGACCGCCGCTGGCTGGCGGTGGAGTGTGCGCTGGCCGTGGACGACATCGAGGAGGCGTACCACCGCGTGGACGACGCCGGCGGGATGGCGATCGTCGCGGCCAGTACACATCCCGGCGCGCCCGGCCTCCACGAGGCGCTCACCGCCGCCGGGCGTCCGCCACGACGGGTGTACCGGCTGAAGGTCGTCCTGTCCGACCTCGATGTGCCGGTGTGGCGGACGTTGCGGGTGCCGGCGACGATCACCCTTGACGTCCTGCACGCCGCGATCCAGGCGGCCTTCGACTGGGACGACGACCACATGCACCTCTTCGAGTCGGGCCGCGACCGTTACTCCGACGGCGCCTTCGCGCTCGACGACGCCGATGAGGAGTCGGCGGTACGCCTGGTCAAGGTCATGCCGGACAAGCGCGCGACGATGACGTACGTCTACGACCTCGGCGACTGGTGGGAACACCGGATCACCGTCGAGCGGATCGACGAGCTGCCCGACCCGGACGCCGCCGTCACGATCGAGTGCGTCGCCGGCCACGGCGACGCCCCCATCGAGGACTGGGATCCGCAGGACGGGCCCGCCACGACGCCGTTCGACCCGGACGCGATCAACCGCGAGCTGGCCGAACTGTTCAGCTAGGCCGCCGGCCCGGTCACAGGCCGGCGGCCGTACGGCTTCAGCTCGCTCGGGCCCGATCGAGGACCTCTTCGGTCGTCAGTGGGCTCTTCGGGTGGTGGCTCAGGCACAGCGGCGTGCGGACCTTCGCGAACGGCCGGCCCTCCAGCGCCACGTAGAACTCGCCCGTGCGCAGCTGGGACACGCCCGGTACGTCGCCGCCCTTCGCCCTTGCCATCTCCCGCGCCGCCTCGATCTGTACCGGGGCGTTGAGCAGGCCGTAGCACTGGGTGGCGGCGTTGCCCGGGATCTGGTTGTGCAGGCCCTTCGGGGACTGCGTGGCGAACATCAGGCCCAGGCCGTACTTGCGGGCCTGCGACGCCAGCGCGAGCGTGCTCTTGGTACACGCCGTCATCGCACCCGACGGGGCCAGCGTCTGGGCCTCGTCCATCACGAACAGACCGCCCAGCGGGCGGTCGCCGGCCGGGTGCTTCTTGATCCAGGCGAACAGCGCCATCTGCAGCTGGTTGACGAAGCTCTGCCGCTGCTCGTCCGACTGCAGCCCGATGAGGCTGATCACCGAGACGCGGGCCCGCTTGCCGGCCGGCGGCGTGAGCAGCTCGCCCGGGTCGACGGCCTGACCGGTACCGCCGAACAACGGGTCGATCACCATCGCCGCCGTCAGCGTCTGGCCGAGCTCGGCCGCGATCCTGCCCGCGTTGGCCAGGTCGCTCACATACGGCGGCAGGTCGTCGAGCAGCTCCGCGAACCCGCGCAGCGTCGTCTCGCGGTGGTGCCGCGCGTAGTGGACGAGCGCCTCCTTGAGTACGGCCCGGCCACGCTCGGCCTTGACCGTCCTGCCGTCGACCTTCGCCCGCGGCGCGAGCGTGGCCAGCGCCGCCTCGACGGCCGCCTCGAACTCGTCCGGGTCGTTGAGGAAGCTCTGGAAGTCCGGCAGCGGCTGGAAGCTGATCGGCCGCCCCGCCTCCCGCCGCGGCGTGTACACCACGACGTCGGTGTGCTCC
This sequence comes from Dactylosporangium sp. NPDC005572, assembly GCF_040605515.1. Classification (NCBI taxonomy): domain Bacteria; kingdom Bacillati; phylum Actinomycetota; class Actinomycetes; order Micromonosporales; family Micromonosporaceae; genus Dactylosporangium; species Dactylosporangium sp. NPDC005572. Next base: position 53,061 of record NZ_JBEXCY010000046.1, read on the forward strand.
AGATACTCCTGGGCCTTGACGGCATCGCCGTCGCGCCACCCGGCCGGGTGCTCGGGCCACGGATCCCCGAGCCGCGCGAGGTCGTTGTTCGGGTCCAGCACGATCGCGGACACGCCCTGCAGCGCACACTCCTCGACGATCCGCCGGATGAGCACGGTCTTGCCGGATCCTGACCCGGCAAAGATGGCCATGTGTTTCCGCAGGGCTTCCAGGTGTACCACCACAGCTTCGTCACCCTCAAAGGCCCGCCCGAGGCTGAAGACCGACCCGGTCAACTGCGCCTCGGTGGCCTGCGGTGGCGGCGCCTCGGGCATGGCCAGGTCGGGCGCCGGCAGGTCGGCGGCGGCGTCGGCAAGGGCCTTCTGCAGGAACGAGACCGACTGCGTCGGCTGCCGTGCGATCAACCAGGCGCTCAGGTCCGCCGGCGGACTCGCGAGCAGTTCCTTGAGCGCCGCGAGGATCCTCAGGTCGTCCTCGGTGACGGTGAGCCGCACACCACCGGCCGCCTCGAAGCTCGCGACGACCTCCCGCATCTTCGGTGACGTCGGCCAGGCGCTGTTCCGCAGCAGGAACAGCTTCCGATGCCCGACACCGCTGGCGATCCCGGCCTCGGTCAACGCGGTGCGGACCCGGTTGAGCACCGCGTTGGTGTGGTAGAGCGTGGAGATCCCCCGAAACCCCCAGTGCGCCTCGACCTCGGTGGCATCGTCGAGCGTGCGCCGCAGCCGCGCATGCAGGGCAGGCTTGGTGCTCGGCGGCGGGTCCTGCTCGAAGTGCCTCCCGCCCTCGCCACGCTCCATGATCCACGCCTGCAGCCCGGCCGACAGCAGCCCGGGCAGCTCGACATCGTCGGCATAGTCGGCGAGGGCCCGGCTCACGTCCGCGGCCTGCTTGAGTTCCTCAAACCGCTGATCGATCGCACCCAGAGTCGGCGCCGGCGGACGGATGATGGGCGGCGTGCTGTCGTCCGCAACGGTTGGGTCGAGGGAGGTCATCACGCGGACCTCACCGTCCCGGACGCAGCCCTTGACGTGCAGGTCGACATGCTGCAGCAGCTGGCGCGGCATGAAGTCCATGGCTTTGTCGAAGGCGTCCGGGTGCACCGGCCAGGTCGGGTACGGCGGGGTGAAGTCGACCGTGCGGTAGTGCGCCTCCAAGCGCTTGGACACCAGCGCTTGCCCCACGGCAGGAGACGGGATGCGGCCGAGGACCTGTGTGGGCATGAACCGGTCCTGGACCGAGGCAATCGCGTACTTCTTGATCACCTCCCACGTGGCGTGCTGAGCGGCGACCACGGTGACCGTCTTGCGGGTCGTTTCACGCAGCGACATCAGGCCGTTGGTGATCTGGTCGAGGAGCAGCGAGTCCTGCCACTCGGCGTCCTGCTGGTTCTGCATCGCCTTCACGAGCGGTGCCAGCAGGCCGTCGATCTGGTCCACCGCGATCACCGACGGACCCGTCAGGGACAGCAGCCAGGAGATCTCATTGACGATCTTCTCCGGTGGGTACGCGCCACGGGGCAGGCCCCAGGGAGCGCGCTCGCCGGGCTCGCACTCGTCACCGGAGAGCAGGAAGTTGTTGCCGATCTCGCGTGCCTGGAAGTCCCCGGCGTTGTACATCACCAGCGCCCGGGCCGTGTGCCGGCACTCCATCGCGATCTGCGGGTTGAACCGGTCCAGTGCCTCCAGGAACGCCGTGATGGCCGGTCGGTCGAGCGGTGCGTCGCCGATGACAGCCTGACGCGCCACGAACGGCACTCCGGTGAGCAGCGTGACCCGACTCAGGAACGTCCGCAGTTGGGTCTCCTGGTCGTCGATCCGCCGGGCCAGACCATTGATCATCGAGTGGGCGACGCTGTGCCAGAACCGGGTGCCCTCGAGCAGGCTGACCAGGAAGAAGTAGCCGTCCTGGCGCTGCACCTTCTCGCGCACCCAGCCGAGCAGGTGCGTCTTGCCCGATCCACGCTGGCCCTGGACGACCAGGCCGACCGGGCTGCCGCCGTCGGCGTCCCGAGCGTCATCGATCTTCTCAACGATGGCTCGGGCGACGTCGCGGTGCAGGGTGTCGACATGGAACTCCGAGCGCTTCCAGACGTCGTCCTGGGTCGGTACCAGCTTGATGCGCAGGCCGGTCAGGGCCTTGAGCTCGGTGTCGCTCATGGCTCGATCGCCAACACGTGCTGGTCGCGGCTGCCGATCCGCACTGCTGCGTCACGGTCCCGCTGCGTCAGGGCCTTCTGGTTCGTCTCCTCCTCGATCTGCACTCCGCGCATCCGGGTCATCAGAATCAGTACACCGTCGACGTCCCGCCGCGGGATGCTGCCCAGCTCCTGGCGGACGTCGGCCAGCCCGACCCAGCTCCCGTCGGGATCGGCCAGCTTCCGGTACGCCCGGCGAATGGCCTGCTCGATCTCGTCAGCTGGCAGTGGCGAGCCCGTCGACTCGACCTGAAGATCGCCGAATACTTCCGCCAGAGTGGTCCCGGTGCGGTCCAGGTAGCGCTCGAGTCCGCCCAGCACGGCGTACAGGGCGTGCCCGGCGGAGCCCGAGTTCGGGGGTACCGCTCGGGTCAGCTCCTCACGGCACCAACGCCAGCCCTCGTCCGCGAGGGTGAAGAAGAACATGTTGCGAGGGCCCTTGCGGCACTCGATGAGCTTGTTGTCGATCAGCTTCTGCCGGGGCTTTCCGGTCAGCGTGAGGCCCGGCGCGTACTTCTCGCTGATGTCGCGGTTGGAGAGTTCAGCGTTTTCTGCCATCAGAATGAGCAGGAGTGCTCGTTCCGGCAGGGACAGCTTCAGTTCCGACATGCGTGACCCCCTTGTGAGCGCCGGCTCGGCGGCCGGCGAGGAACTGTTCGATCTGCCGCAGCACCAGGTCTCGATGGGTGAGGACCTGGTGGTTGGTGAACCGCAGCACCGCGTACCCGTCCAGTTGGAGCAGCACGTCGCGCTGCCGGTCGGCGGCGAACCGCGCCGGCTGGCAGTGCTCGGCGCCGTCGATCTCGACCATCAGGCGTTCGGCGCGCCAGAGCAGGTCGACCCGGATCGGGTTGGTGAGCGGGTGGGGCTGGTACGTCTGGTTCCACTCGCGGTCCGCGGCCCACGCGAGCGGAGCCAGTGAAGCCTCCAGCAGTTGTTCGGCGCGGCTTGCCGGGTGTGGCCGGCCCGCGATCGCGGGGTAGCTGACCGGCTCGTCTTCGAGCGGCTCGCCGACGTCCACCGGCGCGGCGAACCGCACGACCTCCACCGCGTCGGTCCTCGGCAACCAGCCGGTGAACCAGATGCCGAAGCCGGCGTCGCACAGCCACCGGCCGGCCGCGGCGAGGGCCTGGTCCGCCTCGTCGTCGACGCGGATGAGGATCGCGGTCCGGTGGCGCCCGTACGCGTCGGCGATCACCTTGGCGAGCTCGGCCGCCCGGACCTCAGGGCTGTACGGGCCGGTCAGGCCGGCGCGCCGGCGCAGCGACCGCTCGGCGAGGTCGGCCAGGAACGGCCCGAAGTGGCCGCGGGCCTGCGCCGCCTTGAGCGCGATCGACCGTACCGCCGCCGCACCGGCCCCGGCGGCGCTGTCGATGTCCGCCGCCTCCGGCAGCCAGGCCGAGAACAGCTCGCGGGCGATCCGGTCCAGCTCGATGAGCAGCGCCGCGACGACCGTCGCCGCGCGCGGCCGCGGCGGCGCGGTCCACCGCACGATCGCGGGGGCGTTCGCGGGCAGCGGCTCGATCAACACGCTCAGCAGGTCAGGATGAACCCCATCGATGCCGATTGGCCGATCCAAAGGAAGATCCGCCCAGGACTGCGTCACCACCAAACCTCCGCTACCAGCGATTTTCCTGGGCCTCCAGCAGCGGAGACAAGGGTGAGCCGGTCCGCCCGATGCGCCGTATGCGCGAAAGGATCAACCAGACCGCGCATCCATTCCGGCTGGCATTTCTGGTACAGGACGGTGGCGCACCGGGTCGGGATCTCCCGCCCCGCCGACCTCGGCGCCGTTACGCTGGTGCCGGTGAGCACCGCCTCGTTGAAGCGTTTCGCCGCGAGAGCGCGTGCCCTGCTCACGGCCGAGTTCGGCGAGCCCGGGGCGTACGACTGGTTCAGCCGGATCGTCGCGCGGCGATTCATGGAGGCCAACGGCTATACGACGACAGTGATCGATGTCGTCGGCGCGCGGGTGGTTGTGGACGAGGCGGCGCTGGTGCTCACGCCCGAGGTGTGCCGGGACGTCGAGGTTGTTGGATGGCTGCACCAGTTCTACGGCGCCGAGCGCAAGGATGAGGTGTTCGCCGGGATCGGGCAGGGACGCAAGGCCGGGGCGGCCGAGATCCCGGCGGCGACCCAGCTGTTCACTCCACAGTGGATCGTCCGGTACCTCGTGGAGAACTCGCTCGGGCGGCTCTGGCTCCTGAACCGGCCGGACTCCCGGCTGGCCGAACGGATGCCGTACTACATCCCTCCGGTCGAGCCGGAGACCGACTTCGTCAAGCTGGAGAGCGCCGAGGAGCTGCGGATCCTGGACCCGGCCTGCGGCGCGGGGCACATGCTCACCTACGCCTTCGACCTGCTCTCGGCGATCTACGAGGAAGAGGGATACGAGCCGGCCGCGATTCCGGGGCTGATCCTCTCGAAGAACCTGTACGGCGTGGAGATCGATCCGCAGGCCGCCGCGCTCGCCGGGTTCGCGTTGCGGATGAAGGCCGGGCAGGACATCGCGCCGAACATCCGGGTCATGGACGCCGGCACGTTCGGCTCGCTGCGCCGCGAACCCGAGGACGAGCGGCGGTTTCACGTCGTCGTCGCCAACCCGCCCTATCTGTACGCGAGCAGCATGGGCGCGACGCTCACCGCCTGGCTGCGGACGCACTATCCGAACGCCAGGGCGACGCTCGACGTCGCGTTCATCGAGCGGGCGCTCGAGCTGGCCGTCGAGAACGGCTACGCGGCGCTGGTGACCATGCAGAGCTGGATGTTCCTGTCGTCGTACAAGGCGTTCCGGGAGCAGCTGCTGGACGGCTGCCGGATCGTGACGATGGCGCATCTCGGCACGCGGGCCTTCGACGCCATCAACGGCGAGGTCGTCTCCACCACCGCCTTCGTCATGCTCAACCAGCGCGACGTGTCATCGAAGGGTGTGTACCTCCGGCTCGTTGCGGGGAACTCGGAGGTGTCGAAGGCGGCGATGCTGCGCAGCGGCGCGGCGCGGTTCGAGGTGTCGGGCCGCGACCTGCGGCGGATTCCGGGCGCGCCGCTCGCCTATTGGCTGCGGCACCGGGACGTGTTCGCCGGTGAGCGCATCGGGCGGCGGTTCCGCTCCGGTGGGCGGACCAAGACGCACGACAACGAGCGCTTCGTCAGGTACGCGTGGGAGGTGCCCGTCGACTCGGACCGCTGGGTGCCCTACTCCAACGGCGGCGGAGCCCGGAAGTTCTACGGCCTCATCGCCCAGGTCGTCGACTGGTCGCCGGCGGCGCGCGCCCACTACGCGCAGCACGGCGGCCTGCCGAACGCCGCCTACGCGGGCCGGCCGGGGCTGACGTGGTCGATGGTCGGCGGTACCGGATTCCGCCTGAAACCGGCGACGGCCCGCAACAGCTCCGGCTCGCCGACGCTGTTCACGGACGACGAGGAACTGCTCTACGCGACCCTGGCGCTGCTCAACTCGTCGTCTCACGCATACCTGTTGCAGGCGCTGAACCCGACGGTGAACACCGAGGTCGTGGACGTGCTCGCCCTGCCGGCGGTGCCCGCCGGGGCACTCAGGCGGCTGGCCGAGCTGGGGCGGGCCTCGGTCGCGCTGTACAAGGCCGACTGGGACACCTCCGAGACCAGCCTGGACTTCCCCGGTTCGCCGCTGCTGGCGTACGGGGTGGGGTCGCTGGCCGAGGCGGTGTCCCGGCTGGAGGCGGACGCCGACCGGCGGCGGGCCGAGATCGCCGAGCACCAGCGGGAGATCAACCGGATCGCGGCGGCGAGCCTGGGCCTGACCGGCGAGGTCGCGGTGGATGTGACCGACGCGCCGCCGAAGCGCGATCCGGTCCGCGACCTGGTGTCGTTCGCGGTGGGATGCATGCTCGGCCGTTTCCGCGCGCCGGAGCACGCCGACGTCGTCACGGCGGACGACATCGGTGAGCGTTTCCGCGCGTTTCTGCGCGCGGCGTTCGGCGAGGTCGAGCACAACCTGCGCTTCGTCGAGCGTGCGCTCGACAAGGACATCCGCCGGTACTTCGTGAGCGACTACTACAAGGAGCACGTCAAGCGGTACAAGAGACGCCCGATCTTTTGGATGTTCTCCAGCCCGAAGCACACCTTCAACGCCCTCGTGTACGCGCACCACTACACTCCGACGGCCGTGCTCGACCGCTATCTGCGCGAGGCGAAGAGGGAGCCGGAGTACGAGGACCGTCTACACGCCGCCCAGCAGGTCGACATCGACCTCGACGACGGCGTCAAGGTCAACTACGCAAAGCTAGGCCGGGTCCTGCGGAGGGTTTCCGGGCTCTGAGGCGATCTGCCAGATCCGCAGCTTCGTGCCCGTGATCGCCAGGCGGAGGCCGTCGGGGTGGAACGCGATCTTCCTTGGGTTCGACACTTCGATCGTGCGTAGCAGCGCGCCCGTCTGTGCGTCCCAGAGGCGCACCTGCTTGTCGTTCACTGTGGCGAGCCAGCGGGCGTCGGGGCTCAGGGCCATCGCCTGGACTCCCTTGCCGTGGCGGACCTGGACCAGGCGCTGGCCGGTCGTGGTGTCCCACAGCGCGGCCGTGCTGTCCCACGACGCGGTGGCCAGCCGGGTGCCGTCGCGGTTGAACGTGATCGCTGTGAGCTGGCTTTTGTGTTGTACCCCGAAGAGTCGCTTGCCCGTGTCGAGGTCCCACAGCGTGCCGAAGCGGTCGCCGCCAGTTGCCAGGCGGGTGCCGTCGGGGCTGAGCGCCAGGCATCGGACCACGCTGTCGAGCGGCAGGTCGCGGTGCCGCGCGCCGGTGCCGGCGTCCCAGATCGTCAGCTTGCCGAAGCGGTCCGGGCCGGGGCTGGACCACAGCCCGGTGTTGGCGGGGTCGCAGGCCGTCACGATCCAGCGGCCGTCGGGGCTCAGCGCGAGGTCCTTGACCCGGGTGCCCGTGTCGAACCGGAGGAGCCGCTCGCCGGCGGCGAGGTCCCAGACGATGACCCGGCCGTCCTCGTTGTTGGCGGTCACGAGGTGGTCGCCGGACGGGGTGAACGCGAGGGCGTCGGGGCTGTTCTTGTGTTTCGTCCGCGCCCGCAGCGTGCCGGTCGTGGCGTCCCAGACGCAGACGTCGAAGACGTCGTCGGCGGCGAACCACCGTCCGTCGGCGCTGAAGGCCGCATGATCGGCGAACGACACACCGAGGGACAGCAGCCGCTGGGGCTCTTCGAGCAGTTCTGGGAGGTCCGGTGGTACCGGTGCCGGCTCCCGGGTCGGGGCCACGGTGGCCAGCCAGTCGCCGGCGACGGCGCTCGTGCCCGCCGGGGCGTGGATCGCGGCCAGGGTGCCCGGCTCGTCCGGGGCGGTCAGGGTCCACAGCAGGCCGTCGCGGGTGCGGACCACCGCCAGGTCGGCGCCGGGCTCGTACCCGGTGCCGGGCTCGGCCAGCCACCGCAGTACCGTCGCCATCTCCCCGGGCAGGTCCCACTGCAGCGGCAGCAGGTCCGGCCCCGGCGGGGAGGGCGCCAGGCGGCGGGCACCGGCCCGGCCGGCCAGCGCCGCGGCGCCCTGCACGACCGCGAGCTCCGGGTCCTCCGCCCAGCGGGCCGGCACCCGCAGCGCTTCCGCGACGGTCTCGCGGACCGCGGGCATCCGGGAGGTACCGCCGACCAGCAGTACCCCTGTCAGGCCGCGCGGGTCGACGCGGCACTGGCGCAGCAGCTCGCGGCAGCAGTCCACGGTCCGCTCCAGCAGCGGCGCGACCAGGGCATCGAGCTGCGGGCGGTCGAGGCGGTACGGCGGCGCGAGCGGCGTGACGAAGTCCTCCACCGTCTGAGCGTCGGTGAGCTGGTGCTTCACACCGCGGACGAAGTCGGCCAGCTGGAGCCGCATCCGCAGCCCGCCCAGGCCGTCCGCCCCCAGCGTCTCCGCGAGCGCGGGGCCGCCGGATGCGCGGACGTGGCCCGCCAGCAGCGCGTCGATGTCGCGCCCGCCGCAGTCGTCGAGCGCGGCGTGCCCGATGATCTCGTGGACGCCGTCGTCGCCGCAGCGGACCACGGCGGCATCGAAGGTGCCACCGCCGAAGTCGTACACCAGGACGACCTGCCCGGCGCCGAACCCCGCACCGGCGACCGGGGCGAATGCCGCCGCGACCGGCTCGGCGACCAGTTGGACCTCCGGGAACCCGGCCGCCTCGCCCGCGGCGACCATGAGCGCGCGTCTCGGATCGCCCTCGCCGTAGGAGGCCGGAACTGTCAGCAGCAGCCGGTGCACCGGGTCGCCGTGCAGCTCGGCGGCCCGGTCGCGGAACACTTCGAGCACCGTGGCGACGAGCTCCTCCGGCGCGTACGTGCGCTCGCCGAGCGGTACCGGCAGCGCCTGCCCGAGGTCGCGCTTGAACTCGGCCCGGTACCCACCCGGCTCGGCCCGCTTGCGCCGCTCGGCCGCGGTGCCGACGAGCAGCCGGTCGCCCTCCAGGGACACCGCCGACGGCCACGAGTACAGCCCGCTCGACGGCTCCTTCAACAGCCGCACCTGCCCGTCGACGACCAGCGCCGCCGAGGAGGCCGAGGTGCCGAAGTCGACCACGAGCGCCGCGTCACTCATGCCACCGTCCCTTTCGCCGGGTGTCGTCCACCGTAGCGATGAGATCCCCGGACAGCCTCGGATGTTCCGGCGAACTTCCCCGCGGTCGGCGAGGCGACAGCGTCCGGTTCGAGGTTGGTCGATCATCGGCGCCATGACCTGGAGCCGGGGTGCCGGTATCACGATCATCGCCTTTGCCGTCGTTGCGCTCGTGTGCAGCACCGGGCTGCTCACGGGGGCGATTCCGGCCAGCGGGGGCGGGCCGGGCACCACCCGCAACATCGCGCTCATCGTCGGTGGGGTCGGGATCGTGGCGCTGCTGCTCGGGCTGCACGCCCGGCGGGCCTTCCTCCGCGCGCAGCGGGTGCTGGCCAGCGGCGTGCCCGGGATCGCGGAGGTCAGCAAGGTCCGTGAGACCGGGACGGAGTACAGCGGGGTGCCGCAGCTGGAGCTGGAGCTCGTGGTCACCACCGAGTCGCACGGCACGTACCGGACCACCGTCAAGGATCTCGTGCCCGCGCTGCGGTTCGCGCGGCTGACCATGGGCGGTGCGGTGCCCGTGCGGGTCGATCCGGACAACCGCGACCGCGTGCTGCTCGACTGGGACCGTGAATAGGTAGCGATACCTATCGCAGGGTGAGTAGCCGCGCGCATGTCTGAACGGCGCGTCGAGCCGCACCATCGACACCATGGCGAAATGGTGGGGAGTTGTCGTGCTGGGTGGCGCCGCCACCCTGCTGTTCGCGTGGCTCGGCAAGCTCGCGGGAGTGTCCGTTTCGACGCTCGTTTCGGTCGGTGCGGCGCTCGCGGCGCTCATGTGGACGGTCGTGCTCGTCACGCTGCCGTGGAACCTGTACTTCGACGCCCGCCGCATCGTTGCCGAGAATGCGATCTCGCGGCAGCGCGGCATCGACGTCCCTCAGTCGCAGGACATCGAGGCCGCCCGCATCGCCCGGTGGATGCTGCGCTTCGCCATCGGCGGGCACCTCGTCACGGCCGCGGCGACCGCGCTGTTCGCCCTCGTCTCGGGGGAGCTGGTCGGGTACTGGCTCGCCGGCTTCTACCTGCTCTCGACCGCGCTGCGGCCGGCCGGGGCGTACTTCGCCCACCTCCGCGAGCGGGTCACCTCGCTGCGCCGGGAGAGCACCCACCCGCGCGACGACGTCGTGTCCATGAAGGAGACGGTCCGCGAGGTGAAGACCGCGATCGAGGCGCTCCAGCAGGAGCTCGGCGACGTGCAGGAGCACACCGCCCGCCTGGAGGACGGCCAGCGCGAGCAGCGGCGGGCCAACGAGCAGCTCGCCCGGCGGATCGAGACCACGATCGACGGCATCAGCGACCACCAGGAGCTGCTCACCGGCATGCGGGCGCTGATCCGAATGATCCGATCCGAGCCGGCCTAGCTATTGGAATGGAACGTTCCGTTCTGCTACAGTGGAGGAGTAGGGGACGAGCGAGCACTTGGGGAGTCACAGTCATGAACGAGCAGCTGACCAGCACCTGGCCGATCCTCGACGAGGCGCACCGCGCCCTGCGGACCGTCGTCGCCGGCGTCCGCGACGGCGACTGGGAGCGGCCCACGCCGTGCTCGCAGTGGAACGTCACGCAGGTGCTGCAGCACGCGGCCGGCGACCAGCTCGGCTTCGCGGCGACGATCACCGGCAGCGGTTGGCCGGCGTACGACCCGTTCGCCCCGGACGGTCACCTCCACGGCGCCGACCCGGCCGACTTCGCGGCGGTCACGATGCGTGCGGCCGCGGCGGCCTGGGCCACGATCCCGCAGGACGCCACCGACGCGCCCACGCCGCTGCCCCAGGGCCGGATGGCCGGCTGGCTCGGCGCGGGCGCCTGCGCCCTCGACGCGGCCGTGCACGCCTGGGACATCGCCGTCGCGACCGGGCAGCCGTCGCCGCTCACCCCCGAGCTGGCGCGGGACCTGCTGGTCGTCGCCCGCGAGCTGGTCGAGCCGCTGCGCCAGTGGGGCGCGTACGCGGCGGTCGTGTCCGGTGCGGACGGTGACGACGACGTCGACGAGCTGCTGCGGTACCTCGGTCGCGACCCCGAGTGGTACGCGTAGCGCGCAGCCCCCGGCTAGCCGTGGGGTAAGCCCGTCAAACTCCGTACGGTCAGTGGATTTCGCAGTCCTGTTACTGTCGGTCTGTCCGTTACGGCGCGGTCGAACAGCGATGTCTTCCACGTGGTGTGGTGCCCGAAGTACCGTCGGCATGCTCGGCGGCTGGAGCTAGGAACGGCTCGAGCAGATCGTCTGCGAGGTCGTCGACGAGAAGGGGGCGTGGCTGGTGGCCGTGGAAGTCGTGCCCGACCCGGTCCACCTGCTGGTCGAGGTCGACGATCAGTTCGGCGTCCACGCCGGTCACAAGCCGTCGAGGGCCGCACCTTGCGAGTATTGCGTGAGGAGTTCCCGTCCCTGCGCTTGCGGCTACCGACGCTGTGGGCCAAGTCGTGCTTTGTGGCGAGCATCGACGGCGCGCCGCTGGTGGCGGTGCAGCGGTATGTCGAGCGGGCAGAAGGGCCGCTGAGTGTTGACCGGTCGCCGCTACCTGCTCGCCTTTACCGGGGAGCAGGCCGCCTTCGCCGAACAGGTGGGCGCGATCTGCCGGGCAGTGTGGAACACGGCGCTGGAGCAGCGCCGGGAGTACCGCCGCCGTGGTGCGTTCATCGGCTACAACGAGCAGGCTCGGCAATTGGCCGAGGCAAAGAAGGACCAGTACTGCGGGTGGCTGGCTGAGGCCCCGTCGCACACGTTGCAGCAGACGTTGCGTGATCTGGAGCGGGCCTGCAAGACCCACGGGACGTGGAAGGTGCGGTGGCGGTCCAAGGCGCGAACCGCGGCGTCGTTCCGGTTTCCCGACCCCAAGCACTTCGCGGTGCGCCGCCTGAACCGGCGGTGGGGAGAGGTCCGGTTGCCCAAGTTCGGCCCGGTCCGGTTCCGTTGGACCCGCCCGCTTGGTGGCGCGATGCGGCACGCCACCGTCTGCAGCGACGGTGGCCGCTGGTACGTCTCGTTCTGCGTCGAGGACGGCGTGGCCGAGGTCGTCCCGAACGGAAAGCCACCGGTCGGTGTCGACCGGGGCGTAGCCGTCGCTGTGGCCACCTCTGACGGTGACCTGTACGACCGGACCTTCGCCACCCGCGGCGAGATGGCACGGCTCAAGCGGTTGCAGC
>NZ_JBEXCY010000047.1:0-64754 GCF_040605515.1 Dactylosporangium sp. NPDC005572
CGTCCGCAGCGGCTCGCCGAAGCGACCCGCAGAACTCGTCCGCGTCCCTGCCGGTGGATTACATTACCCGCTCCACCGCCAGGGTCCAAATCGAGGCCCCTGAGCCTGTTTCGGGCTTCCAGCAGGACAACTGCTCACGAAGCCCGCGGAGGCGAGGTCATCGCCAGGACGTCGAGGGCGGCGTCCAGCTGGGCGAGCGTGAGCTTGGCGCTGTCGACGTGGCCGCGGTCGATCACGACCTCGCGGATCGTGCGGTTCTCCTTCAGGGCCTGCTTGGCGATGGACGCGGCCTCTTCGTAACCCAGGTACTTGTTCAGCGGGGTGACGATCGACGGGGAGCCCTCGGCGTACGCCTTCAGAACCTCGACATTCGCGGTCAGGCCGACCACGCAGCGGGAGGCGAACAGGCGGGACACGTTCGACAGCAGACGGATCGACTCCAGCAGGTTGCGGGCGATCACCGGGAGCATCACGTTCAGTTCGAAGTCGCCCTGGGTGCCGGCGAACGCGACCGCGGCGTCGTTGCCGATCACCTGGGCGACCACCTGGCGTACCGCTTCCGGGATCACCGGGTTGACCTTCCCCGGCATGATCGACGAACCCGGCTGCAGGTCGGGGATGTGCAGTTCACGCAGGCCGGCGCGGGGGCCGGAGCCCATCCAGCGGATGTCGTTCGCAATCTTGTACAGGCCGGCGGCGATCGTGCGGAGGACGCCCGACGCCTCGACCAGGGCGTCGCGGGCACCCTGGGCCTCGAAGTGGTTGCGGGCCTCGGTCAGCGGCAGGCCGGTGTCCGCGGCCAAGCGGGCGATCACAGCGGGAGCGAAGCCGGGGGGCGTGTTGATGCCGGTGCCGACCGCGGTGCCGCCGAGCGGAAGTTCCGCGACTCTTGGCAGTACACCTGACACCCGATCGATGCCATAGGAGATCTGCGCGGCATAGCCCGCGAACTCCTGGCCGAGCGTCACCGGTGTGGCGTCCATCAGGTGCGTGCGGCCCGACTTCACGACCGTCCCGAATTCGGTGGCCTTCGATGCAAGGGTATCGACCAACACCTGCAACGCGGGCTGCAGGTCGTTGACCAGTGCATGCGCAGCGGCGACGTGGATCGATGTGGGGAAGACGTCGTTCGACGATTGCGAGGCATTGACGTGGTCGTTCGGGTGCACCGGGCGGCCCAGCGCGCGGGTCGCCAGGGTGGCGATCACCTCGTTCATGTTCATGTTCGACGAGGTGCCGGAGCCGGTCTGGAAGACGTCGATCGGGAAGTGGCCGTCGTGGGCGCCGGTGGCGACCTCGCCGGCCGCGGCGACGATCGCGTCGGCGACGTCGCGGTCCAGGACGCCGAGGTCGGCGTTGACGGCCGCGGCGGCGGCCTTGATGCGGGCCAGGGCCTGGATGTGGGCGCTCTCCAGCCGGCCGCCGGAGATCGGGAAGTTCTCCACGGCCCGCTGGGTCTGCGCACGCCAGAGCGCGTCGGCGGGGACGCGCACCTCACCCATCGTGTCGTGCTCGACGCGGAAGTTGTTCGGGCCACCGTCCGGCTCGGGCGAAAGTTCCATGTCGCCAATCGTGCTCCGGAAAGCGTCGTTCAGCGCGTCAAGGCGGACAAATCACGCGCTCCCAGTGACGTGAAGAGCGCCACTGCCTCGTCGGTCCGGCCCAGCCCGGCGAGGGCGCGGGCCTGCTCGTACCGGTCGCCGATCCGCGTCGCCTTGGCGAGGGCCTCGCGGTGCAGCGCACCGGCCTCCTCCTGCGCGCCGAGCGCCGACAGCGAGAACGCCAGGTCGTTCGCGGCCAGGCATTGACCGGACACGTCGGCGACCTGCTCCATCTGTTCGCGGGCGGCGCGCTGGCAGGCGATCGCGTCCTTGACCCGGCCGGCGATGCGGTGCGCGGTGCCAAGCTTCGACAGCGTCTCCGCGGCGCCGTACTGGTTGTACGAGTCCTGCTTGAGCAGCAGTGCCCGGCGCAGCAGGCCGGTGGCGACCTTGAGGTGGCCCAGGTGCAGGTGGACCAGGCCCAGCTCACCCATCATGATCGCGACCGGGCGGACCCCGCCGAGGCGCCGCGCGACGGCCATCCCGCGCCGGTTGGCGACCAGGGCCTGCGCGTAGTTGCCGGCCTGGGTGTGCACGACGCCGATCATGTTGTGCATCTTGAACTCGAGGCTCGCGGGCACCTCGTAGCCGGGATGGCGCCGCGGTACCTCGGAAGCGGCCTCGGCGGCAGCGATCGCCTCGGGGTACTGGCCCAGCTTGGTCAGCAGCATGGCCCGGTTCGTGAGCGCCGTCCCGACCAGCCGGGGCAGCCCGTCGCGCTCGGCGATCTCGACGACCAGCTGCAGCGTCGCGAGGGCGTCGGCGATGCGGCCCATCCGGAAGTACACGGCGGCCTGGTAGTTGCGCGACTCTGCCTCCAGCTCGCCGTCACCGAGCGCGACGGCGGCGGAGATCGCCCGTTCGTAGAGATCGAGCTGTGTCTCACCGAACCCGACGCCGAACAGGAACGGCGACACCGCGCGGGTCATGAGGCAGGTGTGCCGGTGCAGGCCGCAGTCGGCGGCGAGCCGCGCGACGGACAGCACGTTGGGCAGCTCCCGGTCGAGCCACCGCCGCGCGTCACCGAGCGTGGCGAAGTGCCGCGCGGTCGGTGGCGGCGGCCCGAGGCGCAGCACCGTCTTCGCGTCGGACAGCTCCATGAACCGCGTCGCGCTCACGACGCTGTGCAGGTAGTAGTCGAGCATGCGTTCGACGGCCGGCTTCGCGGCGGCGCCGGCGAGCTGCGCCGCGTAGTCCCGCAGCAGGTCGTGCAGCCGGTACCGCCCGGCCGCCGGCGCCTCGACCAGATGGACGTCGACCAGGTCCTCCAGCAGCGCCTCCGCCTCGGCCTCCGGCAGGCCGGCCAGGGCCGCCGCCGCGGACGGCTCGAAGTCCCCCGGCGGGTGCAGCCCGAGAAGAGCAAAAAGCTGCTGCAGCGGTACCGCCAGATGCTGGAACGACAGCGTGAACGCCGCGGCGACGGTGCGCCCGTCGACGGCGAGCTCGGGCAGGCGCCGGTCCGCGGTGCGCAGCCGGGCCACCAGGTCGGCGACGCTCCAGCTGGGCCGGTGCTGCAGCCGGGCGGCCGCGAGCCGGACCGCGAGCGGGAGCCGGCCGCACAGCTCGGCGACCTCGGCGGTGGACGCCGGGTCGGCGAACGCCCGCTCGCCGACCGTGCGCCGCAGCAGCTCGACCGCGTCCTCCAGGGACAGCACGTCGAGCGAGAGCGGATGGACGCCGTCGAGCCCGCCGAGCCGGCGCCGGCTGGTGATGATCACCGCGGTCTGCGTGCTGGCGGGCAGCAGCGGCAGCACCTGGGCGGTGTCGAGGGCGTTGTCGAGCAGGACGAGGACCTGCCGGTCGGCCAGCTCGGTGCGCCACAGCGTGGCCCGCTCGTCCAGGCTTTGCGGGACCCGCTCGACCGGTACCTCCAGCTGGCGCAGCAGCAGGCCGAGCGCCTCGCCGGGGTCCAGCGGCGTGCGGTCGCTGTGGCCGCGCAGGTCGAGGTACAGCTGGCCGTCGGGATAACCGTCGGACACGGCGTGGGCGGCCCGCACGGCCAGGGTGGTCTTGCCGGTGCCGGGCATCCCGTCGATGGCGAGCACGGCCTGGCGGCCGTCGCTGAGCGCGTCGACGATGCGCTGCACGGCGTCGGCCCGGCCGGCGAAGTCGGCGACGTCGCGGGGCAGGCAGCGGGCCGGCCGGCGGATGCCGCCCCGGGAGATGTGCGGCATGAGTAGCAGCGACACATCGCCGTTGAGGATGCGCCGGTGCAGCTCGACCAGCTCGGCGCCGGGCTCGATGCCCAGCTCGTCGTTGAGCAGCGCCCGCCCGCGCCGGAACACGGCGAGCGCGTCGGCGCGCCGGCCGGTGCGCGCGAGCGCGGTCATCATGTGGCCGCGGAACTGCTCGTTGAGCGGGAATCGCTCGATCAGGTCGGCCACCTCGGCGAGGATCTCCTCGGCGAGGTCGAGCTGGAGCTCGAGGTCGAGGCAGAACGCCATGGCGGCGGTCCACTGCTCGTCGAGGTGGGCGGCGGCTGCCCGGACCGTCTCGGAATCCACGTCGGCCAATGGCCGCCCGCGCCACAGGGCGAGCGCGGCCCGCAGCTCGTCGCGGGCGCCGGTGAGGTCACCCTCGGCGGCGCAGGCCCGCCCCCGCTCGACCCGGGCCGCGAACAGTGCGGCGTCGAGGTCCTCGGGCCCGACCTTTATGCGGTACCCCGCGGGCTCGGTGATGACGAGTTCCTCCGGCAGCCCGGCCCGGCGCAGGAGTTGGCGCAGCCGTGAGACGCAGCTGTGGACCTGGGCCCGCGCGGTCGGCGGCGGATGGGTGTCCCAGAGCGCGGTGATGACCTGTTGCACGGGGACGAGTTGCCCCTCGCGCAATAGCAGAAGGGCAAGCAGCACCCGTTCGCGGGGCGCAGCGACCGTGATTTCGGTAACCGGTGTGCGGATCTGCACCGGTCCCAAGATCGAAAACCTGGTCGAATTGCGCATAACCACCCTCTGTGCGGCCGCCGCCTCCCCTCGAAGCTGCACGCTGAACACCTGATGGTAGTCAGATGAGAGCGCCAGGAGAGCAAGGGCGGCGACCCTTTTTCACTGGAAGGCAAGCGCGTGCCGGAATGCGTCCAGGACTTGCTCAGAACCCCCGTCTTCTTACTCAGGCGGTGTGCAGTCATTACTCTCGGACGAACGGGGATGTTTCGGTCGCGCGCCCCTTTTTCGGGGTGAGGGGCCGCGCTCGCTGGCGTGTGCGGCCCCCGACCGGCCGCTTGGTCGAGAGGTTGCCGTCGCTGGCCTGTCGCTCACGGTGTGCGTACCTGATCTGGCCGCCCTGGATGCGGCCCCAACGCATGCGGCGCCGGTCGCCGCGGGCGGCATCCAGGAATGTCTGCTGGGCCTACCGGCGGACGTGCTGATCGTCCGCCTGCGCTGTCAGGTCTGAAGCTCGCGCTCGTACGCGGCGAGGGTGTCGACGAACAGCTTCCGCTCCTCCGGGGTGAGCGGCTCGAGCACCTTGCGCCAGGCGTGCGCGCCCCGGGACAGCCAGGCGTCGATGGCCGGGCGTCGACGTTCGGTGATGCTGACGATCGCTCGGCGGCGGTCGGCCGGGTCCTCGGCCCGCTCCACGACGTCGGCCCGGCTGAGCTCGGCGACCATGAGGCTCACCGTCGTCGGCGCGACCTCGAGGCGCCGGGCGAGTTCGTTGACGCCCAGCGGCCCGTCGAACAGCAGGTACGACAGCAACGACAGATGCCGCGGCGCGAGAGAGAGCGACTGCAGCTCGGCCGGCACCGGGATCCGCTTCGCCCGCCCCACCATGCGCGGCATGAGCAGCAACAACGTCCGCACCCCGTCGTCGACGCCCAGACCCGTTGACATGCCTTTGTCTCCAAAGTAATTTTGCTTGCAAAGCTAATGCGTCCTGCCTCCTGCATCGTAGGGAGTCGCATGCCCACGTCTGCCGATCGCTTGCGCGCGGCGGCTCGCCAGCTCGCCGACATCCACAACGGCCTACGCGCCGACCTCGACCGCCTTCGATCCGGGGAAGCACTCCCCGCCCGCCTGGCCGACCACTGCCTCGCCTTCTGCGCCGCGCTCACGGCCCACCACACCGGCGAGGACACCCTCGCCTTCCCGTACCTGGACGATGCGTCGCCGGACCTGAAGCCGACCCTGGACCGCCTCCGCCGCGAACACTCGGTGGTCGCCGACCGCATCCGCGAGCTGCGCGCGTTGTCGGCCGCCGACCCGCGCGCCCTCCGCGACCGCCTCGACACCCTGGCGGCCGAGCTCGACGAGCACTTCCGCTACGAGGAGGCCATGCTGATCCCGGCCATCGAGGCGCTGCCCTGATCGACGCCCCCACGATCAGCTCGCCGAGCGGACCGCGGCTCTCGGCACACCTTCCAACCTGACGCGGCGTCATGACGGGGCAGCACCCTATGTAGACATGCGATACAGTGCTCGCGTGCGAATGACCGTGACCACCGCGCAGGTCCTCGCGGCGCTGCTCGCCGACCCGGCGGCCGACCGCTATGGGCTGGAGCTCATGCAGGCCACCGGCCTGGCCAGCGGCACGCTGTATCCGATCCTGCACCGCCTCCAGGAGGCCGGCTGGGTGACCGCGCAGTGGGAGGACGTCGACCCGGCCGACGCCGGGCGGCCGGCGCGCCGCTTCTACCGGCTGACGCCCGACGGCGTCGAGCGGGCCCGCGACGCGCTGGCCGAACTGCACCGCCGCACGGCCGTCCCGCACCCCAACGGCACTGTGAGGCCGGCATGGTGACCGCGCGGCTGGCCGCGGCGCTGCTGCGCGTTGCGGCGCGGCGGTGGCCGGCGGCGATCCGCGCGGACCTGCACCGCGAGTGGGCGGCCGAGCTGCATGTGCTGGCCGAGAGCGGGCGGCCGTGGGCGATGCTGCGCTATTCCGGAAGCCTCGC
Organism: Dactylosporangium sp. NPDC005572; assembly: GCF_040605515.1. Classification (NCBI taxonomy): domain Bacteria; kingdom Bacillati; phylum Actinomycetota; class Actinomycetes; order Micromonosporales; family Micromonosporaceae; genus Dactylosporangium; species Dactylosporangium sp. NPDC005572. Next base: position 6,490 of record NZ_JBEXCY010000047.1, read on the forward strand.
CCTCGCCCGCCCGGCCCGCCAGCCGATGACCGCCGCGATGCGACTGCGCCAGCTGTGGCACGCCGTCCGGCTCGTGCTCGTCGCGCCCGTCGCCGGGTTCGCCCTGCTCGCCGTGAGCGTGGTGATCATGAATGTCGTGGTCAGCACGATTCCCTACGGAGACGGCGCGTTCGACCCGATGGACCTGCAGATGCCGATCGTCACCGGGCTCAGCGCGCTCTCGGCGCTGCTGCTCGCGAGGCTCGGCCGCCGGTGGAGCCTGCCCGACCGCCCGGCGACGCTCCTCGCCGCCGTGACCGTCCCGCCGCTGGTGATCTGCGTGCTGGTCTACGGCGTCACCAACAGCACCGACAAGATCAGGCTGCACGGCCCGGCCTACCTGCTGTACTTCGGCGGCCTCGCGCTCCTGCTGGCCTGGGCCGGGCACCGCGCCAGGGCGGGCCGGCGCCGTTCGGCACGCTGGCTCGCCATCGCCGGCGCGGTCGCGCTGGCCGACGTGGCGACGATGGTGCCGGTGCTCAACTCCCCGCAGTCCCCTGACCCGCTGGGTGCCCCGCTGTGGCTGTTCGTGGTGCTCACCGGCCAGAACCTGGGCATCCCAACCTGGCCGGATGCGTTCATGATCGGCGACGTCGCCGAGCTCGACCCGCTGTTCTACCTGGTGTTCACCGGCTTCGCCTTAGGCGCGGCGCTCGGCCAGAAGGTCGACGGAAGGCTCGGCAGACAGATCGGCGGCCAGGCTGGCGAACAGGTCAGCCGCCCGGCTGGCGGATAGGCCAGTCGCCCGGCCGGCGGATAGGCCAGTCGCCCGGCTGGCGAACAGGTCGGCGGCCAGGTCAAGCGCCAGCCTGCCGGACCGGCCGGCGGCCAGACTCGCGGACCGGTCAGCCGCCAGCCTGCCGGACCGGTCGGGCGGCCAGGTCAGCCGACGCGCCTGGCAGACCGATCGGGGGCCAGGCTGGCGAACAGGTCAGCCGCCAGCCTGGCGAACGGGTCATCGGCGGCCGGGTCAGCTCAGCGGTCAGGTCAGCGGCCAGGTCAGCCGCCGACCTGGCGAACAGGTCGGCGGGCCGGTCGGCACAGCGCTCGACCGGGACACTACCCACGGGCCGTCGGCAGACGGACCGTGACAATGAGGCCGCCGCCCTCGCGCGGCACCGCCTGCACGTCACCGCCGTGGGCGCGGGCCACCGAGCGGACGATCGACAGGCCCAGGCCGGAGCCCTTGGCGGTCACCAGGCGCTCGGGGCCCAGCCGGCGGAACGGCTCGAACAGGGCCGGGACGTCGTACGGCGGGACCACCGGGCCGCTGTTGCTGACCTCCAGCTCGACCACGCCACTCGAAGCCCCGCCGCCCGACGCCCCACCGGCCGGCGCCGCACCACCTGACGCGACCCGCCGGCTGACCACGTGGACCCAGCCGTCCGGGACGTTGTGGCGGACGGCGTTCTCGACGAGGTTGTGCACCAGGCGTTCCAGCAGCAGGGCGTCGCCCAGCGTCGGGGCGGCGCCCGGGTCCTCCGTCACGTCCACCAGGGCGTCGTCGGCCTCGTCCTTGGTCTGGGCCACCACGTGGCTGACCACGTCGGCCAGGTCGACCGGGGAGCGGTCGGCGATCTCGTGGTCCGCGCGGGCCAGCAGCAGCAGGCCCGAGATGAGGCGTTCGTGGCGGGCATTGATCTCCAGCAGGCTCTCGCCCAGCTGGATGACGTCCGGCGAAGCGGTGCGGCGGTGCATCGCCAGCTCCACCAGGGCGCGGTTCAGCGTCAGCGGGGTCCGCAGCTCGTGGGACGCGTTGGCGACGAAGCGGCGCTGGCCGGCGAAGGCGTGGTCCAGTCGCGCCACCATCCGGTCGAACGTGTCGGCCAGCTCCTTCACCTCGTCCGCCGGGCCGTGCAGGTCGATGCGCTGCTGCAGGCTGCGGTCCGTGGCCGGCGCGGCGGCGATGCGGCGGGCGGTGGCGGTCACCCGGTGCAGCGGGGCCAGCATGCGGCCGGCGACCAACCAGCCGGACGCGGCCGCGGCGGCGCCGACGAGGGCCAGCGCGATCGACCCCTGGGTGAGCATTGACTTCGTCGCCGCGTCCCGCAGGTCGGCCTGCTGGCGGCGCATCCAGTCCAGCGCGGCCTCGCCGGTCAGGGTCGTGCCGTCGCGCCTCATGATCATCATCTGTCGGTCCATGCCGGGCTCGTCCGGCATGTAGCCGCCGATCGAGTCGGTGAGCTGCTTGGTGAACAGCAGGTACGTGACGCCCAGCAGGGCCATCCCGGCGAGGAGGAACAGGCCGCCGTAGACGAGCGTCAAGCGGAGGCGCAGCGTGGGCCTCATGCGATCCGGTACCCGACACCCGGGCTGGTCTCGACGACCGGCGGGTCGCCGAGCTTGCGGCGCAGCTTCAGGATGGTCAGGCGCACCGCGCCGGTGAACGGGTCGACGTGCTCGTCCCAGGCCTTCTCCAGCAGGTGCTCGGCCGACACCACCGCGCCCTCGGCGCGCAGGAGCTCCGCCAGTACCGCGAACTCCTTCTTCGACAACGGGACATATCGCCCGTCGCGGGTCACCTCCCGCCGCGCCGGGTCCAGCGTGATGCCGGCCCGGCGCAGGACCGGCGGGATGAGCGGGCGGGAGCGGCGGCCGAGCGCGAGGACCCGGGCGGCCAGCTCGGGGAACGCGAACGGCTTGGTCAGGTAGTCGTCGGCGCCGATCGACAGCCCGGCGACCCGGTCGCCGATCTCGGCGGCGGCGGTCAGCATGAGCACCCGCGCCGCCGAGCCGGAGCCGACCACGGTCCGGCAGACGTCGTCGCCGTGGACGTGGGGCAGGTCGCGGTCGAGCACGACCACGTCGTAGTCGTTGACCCCGATGCGCTCGAGCGCGGCCGCGCCGTCGAGGGCCACGTCAACGGCGTGGGTCTCTTCGCGCAGCCATTCGGCGATCGCCTCGGCGAGCATCCGTTCGTCCTCCACCACCAGCACCCGCATCGCTCAAGACTGCCACCGGCGGTGTTTCCCCGGCGTTATCACCAGCACAAACGCTCCGGAAACGGGCCGCCGCGTTGCATGGGCGGCCGGACGAACCGACCGAAATAGGAGCGACCCCGATGCGACGACACCTGTATGCGGCGACGGCCCTGCTCGCCCTCGCGCTCACCATGGCGGGCTGCGGCGAAGAGGAGAAGCCAACGCCACAGGCCAGTGCCAGCGCCGACCCGAACGCGAAGGCGCTGAAGTTCGCCCAGTGCATGCGCGAGAACGGCGTCAACGTCCCCGACCCCGAGCCCGGCAAGGGCGTGATGATGAAGTTCGACGGCTCGGTCAGCCAGGAGCAGGTCCAGAAGGCCATGGAGGCGTGCCGCGAGTGGGCGCCGCAGGGCATGAACGGCGGCGGCGGAGGAGGAGACCCGCAACAGGAGGCGAAGATGCGCAAGTACTCCCAGTGCATGCGGGCGAACGGCGTCGAGGCGTTCCCCGACCCCGACGGCACCGGCATCCGCCTGGACAAGAGCGTCGCCGACGACCCGGACTTCAAGGCGGCGGAGCAGGCCTGCGCGAAGGAAATGCAGTGAGGCGGTCCGTCGCGATCACCGCCGGGGTGCTGGTCATCGCCGCCGGCACCGCGGCCCTCACCGCCGCGAACCGCGACACCGGACACGCCGGCCAGCCGCAGGCAATGCCGCCGGCCACCGCACAGATCACCCGGCAGACGCTGCAGGAGACGCTCGACGTCGACGGCGAGCTCGGCTACGGCCCGACGCTGACGGCGACCGCCCGCAGGCCCGGCACGGTCACCTGGCTGCCGGCGGCCGGCGCCGAGGTGACCGCGGGACATCCGCTCTACCGGCTGGACAACGCGGCCACGGTACTGCTGAGCGGCACCGTTCCGGCCTATCGCGCAATGTCGCCGGGCACCGAGGGCCCGGACGTCCAGCAGTTGGAGCAGAACCTGCGGGCGCTGGGCTACCAGGGCTTCACGGTCGACGACGAGTACACCGACGCTACCGCCGACGCCGTCGAACGCTGGCAGGAGGACCTCGGCCTGCCCGAAACGGGCGTCGTCGAGCTGGGAAGGGTCGTGTTCGCGTCCGGGACGGTGCGGGTCGACTCGCTGGAGGCCGAGGTCGGCCAGCCGGCGTCGCCGGGCCAGCGGCTCCTGACGTACACCGGAACCACCAAGGTCGTCACCGTCGACCTCGACGTCGACGACCGCGCCGTCGCCAAGCCCGGCGCCGCGGTGTCGGTCACGCTGCCGGGCGGCAAGCGCACCCCGGGCAAGGTCACCGAGGTGGCGACGGTCATCGAGCCGGGCCAGGGCAGCAACGCCGACCCGACGACCCGGATCGAGGCGCTGGTCGCCCTCGACGACCAGCAGGCGGCGGCCGACCTCGGGCTGGCGGCGGTCGACGTGACGTTCACCGCGGCGAAGCGCGAGAACGTGCTCACCGTGCCGGTCGCCGCCCTGGTGGCGATGGACGGCGGCGGCTTCGGCGTCGAGGTCGTCGACGGCGCCACGACCCGCCACGTGCCGGTCGAGACCGGCCTGTTCGCCGGCGGCCGGGTCGAGATCACGGGCCCCGGCCTGACCGAGGGCGCGACGGTCGGGATGCCCAAATGATCCTCCTGGAGAAGGTCTCCAAGTTGTACGGCGGGAGCGTCACGGCCCTCGACAGCGTCACGACCCACATCGAGCGCGGCGAGCTCGCGGCGATCGTCGGCCCCTCGGGCTCCGGGAAGTCGACGATGCTCAACATCGTCGGCACGCTCGACCGCCCGACGTCCGGCACCGTCCGCATCGACGGCCAGGACGTGGCCCGGCTCTCCGACCGGCGGCTGTCGGAGCTGCGGGCGACCCGCATCGGGTTCGTGTTCCAGCAGTTCCACCTCGCCGCCGGTACCAGCGCGCTGGACAACGTCGCCGACGGCCTGCTCTACACCGGGATGCGCCGCCCGGAGCGGCGCAGCAAGGCGGCTGAGGCGCTGGAGCGGGTCGGCCTCGCCCACCGCGTCGGCCACGACCCGCACGAGCTGTCGGGCGGCGAGAAGCAGCGGGTCGCCATCGCGCGGGCGGTGGCCGGGCGCCCGCCGCTGCTGCTCGCCGACGAGCCGACCGGCGCGCTCGACTCGCAGTCCGGCGCCGGGGTGATGGCGCTGCTGCGCGACCTGCACGCCGGCGGCACCACGGTCGTGGTCATCACCCACGACCGGGAGATCGCCGACAGCCTGCCGAGACAGATCCGGATGCGCGACGGCCGCATCGTGGAGGACACCGCGGCGGTGCTGCGATGAGCGCCCGGCTGAGCCCGGGCGACGTGGTCCGGGTCGGCGGCGTGGGCCTGCGCACCCGGCCGATGCGGGCGTTCCTGTCGGCGCTGGGCATCGCGATCGGCATCGCCGCGATGGTCGCCGTCGTCGGCATCTCGTCCTCGTCGGGCGCCGAGCTGGACCGTACGCTGTCGGCGCTGGGCACGAACCTGCTCACCGTCTCGCCGGGCCGCACCATCCTCGGCGAGGACGCGGAGCTGCCGCTGGAGTCGGAGGCGATGATCGCCCGGATCACGGCCGTCGAGGCGGTGTCGGCGATCGGCCGGGTCGATGCCAAGGTGTACCGCTCGGAGCACATCCCCGAGGCCCAGACCAACGGCATCGCCGCGTATGCGGCCCGGACGGACCTGCTCGCCATCACCGGCGCGGCACTGCGCGGCGGGACGTGGCTGAACCCGGCCACGGAGCGGTTCCCGTCGGTCGTGCTCGGCTCCGCGGCCGCCGAACGCCTCGGCATAGGCTCGGCGGGCGCCGACACCCAGGTGGTCATCGGCGGCGTCCGGTTCACGGTCATCGGCATTCTCGCCCCGGTGGCGCTGGCGTCGGAGTTGGACAGTGCCGCCCTCATGGGCTGGCCGGCGGCAACCCGCTGGCTCGACTTCGACGAGCACCCGACCACGGTCTACACCCGCTCGGTGGAGGCGCAGCTGTCGACGGTCCGCGACAAGCTGGCCGCGACGGCGAACCCGGAGGCGCCGAACGAGGTGGACGTGTCCCGCCCGTCCGACGCCCTGGCCGCGAAGCAGGCCACCAGCCAAGCCTTCGCCGGCCTCCTGCTCGGCGTCGGCGCGGTGGCCCTGCTGGTCGGCGGCGTCGGCGTGGCGAACACGATGGTGATCTCGGTCCTGGAGCGCCGCCCGGAGATCGGCCTGCGCCGCGCCCTCGGCGCGACGAGGGGCCAGATCCGCACCCAGTTCCTGGCCGAGTCGCTGCTGCTGTCCGCCCTGGGCGGCGCGGGCGGCGTCCTGCTCGGCGCCGCGGTCACGACCGGCTACGCCGCCTACAAGACCTGGCCGGTCGTGGTCCCACCGTGGGCCCTGGCCGGCGGCGTGGCGGCAACCCTGCTCATCGGCGCGGTCGCGGGCCTGTACCCGGCGGCCAAGGCGGCCCGCCTCTCCCCGACGGAGGCCCTCCAGACGCCGTGACGAGATGCGGGGAGGGCGGGCATCCGCCTTCCCCGTCAGGCCTGGACTTCCGCGCTCCGGCGGGATCCACGGCGGCCACTCTTGCGGGTTCGAGCTGGGGTGTCCGCAGCGCTCTTCTTCAACTGCGAGACTCGCTGCGGTGAGATGCCGAGCAACCGAGCAGCGTCCCGGCCGGTGATGCCGAGATCGGCGAGGCGACGGAGAGCCACGGCGGTCGCCGTCGCCGCCTCCCGGTCCGCTTCCTGGGCGACCTTCCGGGCTGCGAGCGCCGCGCTGAGCACATCCCCGGCGTCGGGCACCTCGGGCTGCAACGCCACGCCGAACGAACCGGGATCGACATCGAGGAACAACGCGATCGCGTCCCGGGCCATCGCCTCGGCGTCGCTCAGGCGCCGCACCTGCGTATGAACGCCCTTGAGCTCGGGCACGCTGATGGCCCACCAACCACCGGAAAGCCGGCAGACAGCGGTGTAGCCGGTCATCCTCGCCACCACCCATCTCCCAGTTGATCCTCAAGATTGCGCACGATCCCACGAAGCCAAACCGGATTCACTCGGATGAGTCAGGGAAGGCCTCTCGGTTCGTTATTTCACCTAGTACACTTAGCGCTGTGGAACGGGTCACGCAGCCTACGCTCGACGTTCTCGAGGCGCTGCTCGGTGCTGAGGGCTTTGAGCTGCACGGGTGGGCGATCATCAAGTCGACGCAGCGGTCCGGGCCTACCGTCTACAAGATTCTCGAGCGGCTGGCCGGGGGCGGCCTGCTCACCGAGCGCTGGGAAGAGCTCGGCGAGCAGGACAACCGCCCGCGGCGGCGGTTCTACAAGCTCACGCCCAACGGTGTTGCCCGGGCGCGGCAGGTGCTCCGGGAACGGCGACCCGAGCAGTGGCGGGAGGCGACCGCGTGAGCGCCGGCTGGGAGATCGCGGCCGGCTTCGCGCTCGGCCTGGTGGCCAACGAGCTCTGTGACGTCTCCCCCTGGCTGGCGCGACGGATCGTGCCGCTCGCGGCCCGCCTGTGGACGACCGACGAGGACCGCCGCGCGATCAACGCCGAAGCCTGGCTGGCGATCATCGACGAGCGCCCGGGCAAGCTGTTCAAGCTGACCACAGCCCTGGCCTTCCTCGGCGGCGGCACCGTGCGGGCCGGCCGCGGCTGGGTGTCCGACCGGGCCTTCGCCGCCTGGCTGAACCTCCGGCTCACCAGCGTGTGGGAGCTGGTCAGCTACGGCATGCTCGCCGCCAACCTGGTGACGATCCTCGTTGCCATGGTGACCGGCGCCGACGCCACGCTGATGGGCTCGTTCGCGACGCTGTTGATGTCGGCGGCGATGTGGACCCACCGGAAGGGCCGGCCGCACACCCTGGCCCGGCGTGCGGCCTTCCGCCAGGTCATGCAGTCCCGGGTAGCGGAAGCAGCGCCAGCGGCACGTGATGCTGGCCCGCGTGCATGTCCCGATCCCGCAGACTGCCCTGCGACACCGGACGCGGAAACGAGATCTTGACGACCCGCAGCTCCGGCAGCCGGAAGATCTGGACGCCCGAAGCCGCGACGCCGTAGAGGCGTGCGATGACCGACTCGTCCAGGAAGCCGGGGTCGGCGACCACCGCGTAGCCGGCGTCGTCGCGCGCGAACACCTCCATCGTGACCCAGAACGGGCCGGCGTTCTTCGACCGGACCTCCAGTGCCAGGTCGCCCACGGTACGGGCCATCAGTTCTCTCCAAGGTAGATGCGGAACAGGCTGGTGGGCGAGTCCACGTCGACGACGTGGTTGAGCACGAACTCGTACGCCGCGCCGCGCTCGATCTCGGCCGGGGACGTGGCGAACGCGAGGCTCGGCAGGTAGTCCATGTCCGGCGTGGGCAGGTGCAGCATGAGCGGGTTGGCGACCTTCGCGACAGCCGTGGCGGTCTGCTGGTCGGCCGCGCTGACCAGCAGCATCACGCCGACCTCGCGGGGCGGCCGGTCGGAAGGGTCGAGGTCGCCCAGGATCGCGTTGTGGCCGTAGAGGCGGATGTCGAAGGCGTACTCGTCGGTCGACAGGCCGAGGGTCCCGGAGACCCACTCGGTGATCATCTTCCGCAGGAGCGCGGCCCAGGTGGTGATCTGGCCGAGGATGTGCGGGTCGCGGATGGCGGTGAACGACATCGTCTCGTAGCCGGTGATCCGCGCGCCTTCGAGCTTGATGGTGTGCTGGTCGGCGAGCTCGAACCGGGAGCCCTCGACCCGCACGCGCCGGTCGTCCAGGGCCCGGTAGGTGGCGTCCGCGACCATGATGGTGCCCGCCGGTTCGCGCATCGAGAACGGATTGACGGTTTCGTACAGCATGTGCGCCGCGACGGACGTCGGCGTGCACGCGACGGTGGGGTCGAGCGGCTCGATCGTGAAGCCGGTGGCGTCGATGGTGGCCAGGACGCCGCCGGCGCGCGGGTTCGTCGTGCACTGCCCGCCACACTCGACGATCTTCGCGGCGTGCCAGGTCGGGCCGGCGGGCATGCCCAGCATGAGCGGGTAGGCGGCGGCGACGGCCGTGTCGGTGGCCCGGCCGGCCAGCACGACGTCGGCGCCGGCGGCCAGCGCCGACACGATCGGCTCGTGGCCCATCATCCCGACGATGTGCCGGCAGCTCTCCAGCGTCGCCGGGTCGAGCTCGCCGGCCGGCGGCAGCGGGTGCACCTGGCCGCGGCCGAGGTGCTCCTTGAGGTCGGCGGCCCGCTGCTCGCTGTAGATGGTGGCCACGCGCAGGTCGAGCCCCTCCTCGGCCAGGATGCCGCGGGTGATGCCCGCGACCCAGTCCACTCCGGAGTCGGTACCGCTGGTGCCGCACGACCCGACGACCAGCGGGATGCCGGCGGTCGCCGCCGCGCGCAGCAGCACCCGCAGGTCCCGGGCCACGGCAGCCGCCGCGGTCTTGGCGGTACCGGAGCCGAGGTAATAGGGGCCCGAGTCGGTGGAGCCGCCGTCGACGGCGATGACGTCCGCGCCGAGCTCCAGCCCGCGGGTCACGGTCTCCGGCGGGAACCCCCCGCCGAGCATGCCGGTCGGCACGAGGATGCGGACGGAGTCCCGGGGCGCGGTCATGGGCGAACCTCATTGTTGAGAAGGTGGGCGTTCACGGACGATCCGGGGCGGCCGGCGAGGGCTGCGACGAGCTCCCTCGCGCCGTCCAGGCCGGCGCTGCGGCGGGCCTCGGCGGTCTGCCCGGCCATGTGCGAGAAGACGGTGATGCCGTCGACGCCGCGCAGGACGCTGTCGGCCGGCAGCGGCTCGACGTCCACGACGTCGAGGGCCGCACCGGCGAGCCGTCCGCCGCGCACGGCGGCGGCGAGCGCGGCCTCGTCGACGATCTGCCCGCGGGCGGTGTTCACCAGGTACGCGCCCGGCTGCATCCGGGCGAGCGCGGCGGCGTCGATGAGGTGCCGTGTGCGGTCGGTCAGCGCGGTGTGCACGGACACGAAGTCGGCCGCGCCGAGCAGCTCGTCGAGCGGGACGAACCGGACCGGCACACCGGCCCGCAGCCCCTCCGGTACGCCGGTGGTGCACAGGACCGTCATGCCGAAGGCGGTCGCGAGCGGTGCCACCAGCCGGGCCGAGGCGCCCCAGCCGATCAGGCCGAGCGTCCGGCCGCGCAGCTCGTGGCCGTCCGCCCTGGGCCAGCGGCCGGCGGCGACCCCGGCGGCCATCGGCACCAGCCCGCGGGCCAGGGTGAGCAGCAGCGCGATCGTGTACTCGGCCACCGCGTTGGCGTTGACGCCGGGAAGGTTGCTCACGCTGATCCCGAGGCGGGTCGCGGCCGGGACGTCGACGGAGTCGTAGCCGACGCCGGTGCGCACGATGGCCCGCAGGCTCGACGCTGCCCGCAGTACACCTGCTGAGAATGGCTCATTGGCGATCAGCGCCCCCTGCACGCCGTCCAGGGCGGCGATCAGCTCCTCCTGGTGACGCGGCCCGCGCATCGGGTCGTGGCGGGTGGTGAAGCCCAGGCCGGTGAGGTAGGCGTCCACCTCGTCGCCGGGGGCGAGGTAGTCGGTGGTGATGAGGATGGTCGGCATCGCGCTCACTTCGGGTTCAGGAGTTGGCCGGGGCCGCTGAGGCCACGGCGGCGCGCCGTTGCAGGCGCCCGAGCCGCACGACGACGAGGACGGCAAGCGTGGCGAGCACCGCGACATCGAGCAGCATCCCTCTCCAGCCGGTGAGGTCGACGACGACGCCGATCAATGCCGGGCCGCCGAAGCCGCCGAGGTACCAGGTGACCGCGTACAGGCCGGTGTAGGTGCCGAGCACCCGGCTCGACGGCGCCAGGTTCCACAGCGCAACCACCGCGTTGATCGTGAAGGCGGCCGCGCCGATCGCGGCGACGCAGAACACGACGACCGTCCCGGCGGCGCTCTGCACGAACGTCCCGGCCGCCAGCGCCGCGGCGAAGATCGCCATGCCGGCGCCCATCGTCCGCAGCCGCCCGAACCGCTCGGCGCACAGTGCCGCCGGGTAGGCGGCGAGCAGGTACGCCACGCCGCTGGGCAGCGTGAGCCCACCGGCGTCACCGCGGGAAAGACCCAGAGCCTCCATCCCGTACGGCGTGATGAGCGAACGGGAGGCGAACCACGCGCCGCCGAAGAGCAGGACCGACAGGAGCAGGAGCAGCCTGCGGCGGTCGGGGTCCCGGATCAGCTCGATCAGCACCTGCCGGAACGGGACCTTCGCCTCGGCGGTCGTCTCCTCCTCGACCAGCGCCGCCTGGTACGCCGGCGACTGGTTGTCACGCACCTTCGCGATCAGTACCGCGGTCGTCAGCAGCAGGATCACCGAGGGGATCACGAACGCGGCCCGCGGGTGCTCGTCCACGACGAGCAGGCTGATCAGCGACGCCATGATGATGGTCAGCGAGGTCGCGATCTTCACGATCGCGTTCGCCCGGCTCCGCCGCTCCGGGGCAATGAAGTCCGGCACCATCGACTCGGTCAGCGGCCGGGTGGTGTTGGCGAGCAGCGCGTAGAGGAACATGACCGCGACCAGCGCGGCCAGCGACGTGGCCCAGGGCAGGAACACGAAGACCACCGCGGCGAGCGGCATGCCCACCGCGAGGTACGGCATGCGGCGGCCCCACCGGGTCCGGGTGTTGTCCGACCGGTTGCCGATCCAGGGCTGCACGAAGATGCCCAGCAGGTTGTCCATGCCCATGAGCAGGCCGACCAGCCCGGCGCTGGCCACCTGCTCGCGCAGCAGGACCGGGACCTGGTTGTCGTAGAAGTTCCAGGCCGACTCCTGCGCGAAGATCGCGAGCGCGACGAAGAACGTGATCTTCCGGGTGGACACCGCGTCGTTGCGGACTAGCGGATCCGCCATACCCATGCCCTCCTCCTCGGGGTGTGTGCGGCGTCACGTTAATTTGCTATAGCAAACGTGTCAACGGTTGCATCTTCGCTAACGATCGCATGAGGTAGGGTGCGGAGCATGCCAGTCACCGAGACGCTCGCCGATCAGGCGTACCGTCAGATCCGCATCGCCATCGCCGACGGCGAGCTCCGGCCGGGCGAGAAGGTCACCGAACGCGGCATGGCCGAGCGGCTCGCGATCAGCCCGACCCCGGTCCGCGAGGCGCTGCGCCGCCTGGAGCTCGACGGGCTCATCGAGCGGCTCGGCCCGCGGACGGTGCTGGTCGCCGCGATCCGCGACGCCGCCATCGACGACCTCGCGGAGGTTGAGGTCGGCCTGCGCGGCCTGGTCGCGCGGTTCGCCGCCCGGCACGCCACCGCCGACCAGCTCGACGCGCTGGACGCGATCCTCGACCGGGCCGACGACCTGCTGATCCTGCTCAAGGAGCGCCGCCGCCAGGGCCAGCCGACCGACCGGCACCTCACCGAGCTGCTCGACACCATGCAGGAGTTCAACGACGCCGTCGACGCCTGCGCGCACAACCCGGTCCTGGTGCGCATGCTCGACCAGAGCCGGGTGTTCTCCCGCCCGCGGCGCCGGGAGCTGCTGCTCCAGCGCGTGGCGGAGGACGACACGTTCGGCCTGGAGCGGTACACCAGCCACCGCGCCCTGGTCCGCGCGCTGCGCGCCGGCGACTCCGCGACCGCCGAGCGCATCGCGCTCGAGGACTCCCAGGGCGGCCTCGCCGCGCTCCGAGAGGGGCGGTGACGGTGGTGACCGCGCATCGCATCGCCGTCATCCCGGGCGACGGCATCGGCAAGGAGGTCGTCCCGGCCGGCCTGGAGGCGCTGCGGGCCACCGCCGACCGCTTCGACCTGCGCCTCGAGTTCGACGAGTTCGACTTCGCCAGCGCCGACTACTGGCTCAAGCACGGCAGGATGCTCCCGCCCGACTGGGAATCGACGCTGCGTGCCTACGACGCGATCTACTTCGGCGCGGTCGGCTGGCCGTCGGTCGTCCCCGACCACGTGTCGTTGTGGGGCAGCCTGCTGCAGTTCCGCCGCACGTTCGACCAGTACGTGAACCTGCGCCCCTGCCGCCTGATGCCCGGCGTCCGCAGCCCGCTGGCCGGCCGCTCACCCGGTGACATCGACTTCGTCGTGGTCCGCGAGAACACCGAGGGCGAGTACTCCAGCGTGGGCGGCCGCATCTTCGAGGGCACTCTTCGCGAGACGGTGCTCCAGGAAACGATCATGACCCGGGTCGGCGTCGACCGGGTCCTCCGCTTCGCCTTCGACCTGGCGGCCCGCCGCCCGAAGCAGCACCTGACGTCGGCGACGAAGAGCAACGGCATCTCGATCTCGATGCCGTACTGGGACGAGCGCGCGGCCGCGATGGCTGCGCAGTTCCCGGCCGTCCGCCTCGACAAGTTCCACATCGACGCGCTGGCGGCGCAGTTCGTGCTGCACCCCGAGTGGTTCGACGTGGTGGTAGCCAGCAACCTCTTCGGCGACATCCTCTCCGACCTGGGCCCGGCCTGCACCGGCACGCTGGGCATCGCCCCGAGCGCAAACATCAACCCGGACCGCGACCACCCGAGCCTGTTCGAGCCGGTGCACGGCTCGGCTCCCGACATCGCCGGCAAGGGCATCGCCAACCCGGTGGGCCAGATCTGGTGCGGCTCGATGATGCTGGACCACCTCGGCCATCCGGAGGCTGCGGTGCACCTGCTCGGCGCGATCGAGGACGTCCTGGCCGAGGGCCCACAGGGTGCGCCGCTGACCCCCGACCTGCACGGCAAGGGCACGACGGCCGAACTGGGCCGAGCAATCGCCGAGCGGGTCCGCGACCGCTAGCGCGGCGCCTCAGCGGCGGTGGTAGGCCTTGTTGGCGATGCGCCAGCTGCCGTCGACGTGGACCAGCAGGAAGATGTCGGTGAAGGTGTCCGCGCCGTGCCAGAGCGTCATGGTCGCGGTCGCGACGGTGCCGTGCACGTCGATGGCGTCGATGCGGCGGGAGCGGGTCGGCTCGTCCGGGGCCGGGTGACCCTGGAAGAGCGCGCAGTAGTCGTCCAGGCGCCATGAGGTGAACGCGCCGTCCCGGACTCCCTCGATGTGGGCGGTGGGCAGGAACGCGTCGCGGAAGTGGGCGGAGTCGCCGGTGGCGTGTCCGCGGATGTAGGCGCGGAGCGGTTCGAGCACGGCGTCACCCACGGCGGGAACCGTGGCGGCGACGGCAATGTCGGCCTCCGGGTCGGCAGGAGTATCGGCCAGGTCGGCCGCGCTGCGCAGGGGGACGTTCGACGCGGCGGTCAGCAGTGCCATGTCCTTGGCCAGCGCGCCGATCGTGAACTCGGCCCTGTCAAAAGCCGGCCGGCCGGCGAGGAAGGATCGCTTGCGGGCGACGAGGCCGCCGAGCTGGCCCAGTTCGAGGACGTCCAGCACCTGGTCACGGGGCAGGCCCAAGGCGTCGGCCTGGCGCAGTGCGTCGCGCACCGTGAGGACGGCGCCGGCGAGGCTGAGGTTGGCGACCAGCTTGAGCGCGGCGGCGGTGGAGGCATCGTCGACGCGGTGCACGGTGCCGAGCGCCTCCAGCACCGGCCGGACCCGGTCGAGCGCCTCCTGGTCGGCGGCGGCGAGCAGCTGCAGGGCGCCGGCGGCGACAGCCGGCACGGAGCCGAGCACGGGCGCGTGGACGTAGGCCGGGCCGAGCTGCCGGGCCAGCCCCGCCGCCTCGGCGGGGGCGATGGTGCTGGTGTTCACCACGATCGCGTCCGGTCGCAGCGAGCCGCGGACCTGGTCGACCACCTGCCGGCAGGCCTGGCCGTCGAACAGCGCCAGGAGCGTGACGTCGGCCTTCGCCACCGCGTCTTTCGGGTCGACGGTCGTCTCGACAGCGCCTGCCGTGCGCCCGGAGCGGGTCCAACCGACGACGCTCCAGTCGTAGTCGGCGAGTCGTGTCGCGATCGCGGCGCCCATGCGACCCAGGCCGAGGACGGCGATCGTGTGCGGTGTGGTCATGCGTCCCAGCCTGCGGCGTCGCGACACTTGCGACAAGCGCAGATCTTGCAGGTCAGCCCTGCGAGATGCGCATACTTGGGCATGGACTTGACCGTGTGGCGGGCGTTCGTGACGGTGTGCCGGCTCGGGTCGCTGGCGGCGGCCGCCGCCGAGCTCGGGCACACCCAGTCGGCGGTCTCCCGCCAGGTTGGCGGACTGGAGCGCCAGCTCGGCGTGCCGCTGCTGCAGCGGCATGCCCGCGGCGTGCGTCCGACACCGGCCGGTGAGGTGTTCCGGCACCATGCCCTGGCCGCGCTCAACGAGGCCGACCGCGCCGTTCGCGCCGTACGGGACGTTCGTGACGGGACGTTCCGCCGGCCGTTGACCGTCGGCGCGACGCCGTCGCTGGCCGCCGGGATCGTGCCCGCCGCGATCCGCCGCCTCATCGACACGACCGGACCCGTCCGGTGGAGCCTGCTGCCCGAGCTGAGCGCACAACTGCACGACCGCGTGATCGCCGGCGACCTCGACGTCGCCGTCGTCACCGACGCGCCACCGGGGCTGCCCAACGACCCGCGGCTCGAACGACGGTTCCTGGGGATCGACGAGATGGTCGTCGCGCTGCCCGTCGACCACCCGCAGGCCGAGCAGAGCCCGGTCCGCATTCAGGCCCTGGCCGACCAGACCTGGGTCGAGGACAACGACGGCTCGGCGGCGCTGCTGCGCCAGCACGCCGCCCGCGCCGGAGTCACCGCCCGCATCGACCTCACCGCCGCCGATCTGCTCGGCAAGGTCGCCCTGGTCGCCACCGGCCACGCCATCGCGCTCATACCCGGGGTGCTGACGTCCGCACTGCGGACCGACGTCACCACGGTGGCCCTCGTCGATCCCCCGACCCGCGGCATCTACACGATCACGCCACGGCGCGACCCACACCCGTCCGTGACGCCGCTGCTCGACCACCTCACGGCAGCCCTCGGCCCGGTCCGTCCCGCCGAAGCCGCGCCCCGGCTCCACGAAAATGGTCGCGACAGCTCGGCAGGGCCGCTGTTAGCGTGATCGCAGCAGCTCCCGGTGTGCAGGCTCGACGGTTCCTTCTGGTAACCCGGTTCGAATCCGAGACACCGTCGGCCGAATGGATCTCGGGAGCGGCTGACAGCGTCAGCGGGTGCCCGGTGCGCAGGCCACGGCTACTTCGTAATTCATGGGTCGCTGGTTCGAGTCCAGCCCTTCCGGCTCAGCTCGGAAGGTAGCTCAGACGGCAGAGCAATGAACATGCCCGAGGCCGACTTCGACCTCGGGCACCCGCACCGCTCCTGGCGCTTGCCGATCTGCACGAACGACTAGGATCTGTTTCACAAAGGGGCCGGAGCGAGGCGGAATCTGGGCCCGCCGCAGCCCGGCCCCGGTTGTGAGACAGACCCTAGCGGCGTCCGACCGTGAGGACGGGTTTGGTGACCTCGGCGAAGAAGTCGTTGCCCTTGTCGTCGACCACGATGAACGCCGGGAAGTCGACCACGTCGATCTTCCAGACCGCCTCCATGCCCAGCTCCGGATACTCGATGACCTCGACGTGCTTGATGCAGTCCTGGGCCAGCCGGGCCGCCGGGCCGCCGATCGAGCCCAGGTAGAAGCCGCCGTGTGCCTGGCAGGCGTCGGTCACCTGCTTGGAGCGGTTGCCCTTGGCCAGCATCACCATCGAGCCGCCCGCGGCCTGGAACTTCTCCACGTACGCGTCCATGCGGCCGGCCGTCGTCGGGCCGAACGAGCCCGACGCGTAGCCCTCCGGGGTCTTGGCCGGGCCGGCGTAGTACACCGCGTGGTCGCGCAGGTAGTCCGGCATCGGCTCGCCGGCGTCGAGGCGCTCGGCGATCTTGGCGTGGGCGATGTCCCGGGCCACGACCAGCGGGCCGGTCAGCGACAGGCGGGTCTTCACCGGCAGCTGGGAAAGCTGGGCGCGGATCTCCGACATGGGCCGGTTCAGGTCGACCTGGACGACAGAGGAGTCCAGCTTGTCCTCGGTCACGTCCGGCAGGAAGCGGGCCGGGTCGCGCTCCAGTTGCTCCAGCCAGACGCCCTCGGCGTTGATCTTCCCGACCGCCTGCCGGTCGGCGGAGCAGGAGACCGCGATCGCGACCGGGCACGAGGCGCCGTGCCGCGGGAGGCGGACCACGCGCACGTCGTGGCAGAAGTAGCGACCGCCGAACTGGGCGCCGATGCCGAAGTTGCGCGTCAGCTCCAGTACCTCCGCCTCCAGCTCCAGATCGCGGAAGCCGTGGCCGACCGCGGTGCCCGACGTCGGCAGGGTGTCGAGGTACTTCGCCGACGCGAGCTTCGCCGTCTTCAGCGCGTGCTCGGCGGACGTGCCGCCGATGACGACCGCCAGGTGGTACGGCGGGCAGGCCGCGGTGCCGATCAGCCGCAGCTTCTCCTCCAGGAACTGCATCATCCGCGTGGGATTGAGCAGCGCTTTCGTCTCCTGATAGAGGTAGCTCTTGTTCGCCGAGCCGCCGCCCTTGGCCATGAACAGGAACTTGTAGGCGTCGTCGCCCTCGGCATAGAGCTCGATCTGGGCCGGGAGGTTCGAGCCGGTGTTCTTCTCGTCCCACATCGTGATCGGCGCCAGCTGCGAGTACCGCAGGTTGAGCCGCGTGTAGGCGTCGTAGACGCCCCGCGCGATGGCGGCCTCGTCGTTGCCGTCGGTCAGGACAAAACGCCCACGCTTGCCCATCACGATCGCGGTACCGGTGTCCTGGCACATCGGCAGGATGCCGCCGGCGGCGATGTTCGCGTTGCGCAGCAGATCGAGGGCGACGAACTTGTCGTTCGCCGACGCGAGCGGGTCGTCGATGATCGACTGGAGCTGGGTCAGGTGGGCCGGGCGCAGGAAGTGCGCGATGTCGTGCATGGCCTCGTCGGTGAGGAGGGTCAGCACCTCCGGCTCGACCGTCAGGAACCGGCCGTCGCGCCCGATGCCGTCGCTGGTGACCAGGCGGTATTCGGTGGTGTCCGGACCGAGCGGCAGCAGGGGTGAAAACGCGAACTCGGGCATGCCTCGACTGTAGTTACTGCACTCCGGCCAGCCTGAGCAGGGCCGCCGTCAGTGCGGCGGCGACCACCACGACGACGAACGGCGCCTTCCGCCAGGCCAGCACCGCGCCGACCAGCACGCCGGCCGGGCGGGCGATCCCGACGAACTCGGTGCCGTCCAGCAGCGCCGCCGTGCCGATCAGCGCGGCCAGCAGAGCGACGGCGGCGAGGGTCAGGTAGCGCTTGACCGTCTCGGAGACCGAGAGGCGTTCCCGCAGAACGGGACCCGCGAGCCGCAGCGCATACGTGCCGGCCGCGAGGGCGAGGATGACGACCCAGCTCATGCTGCTGTCCTTTTGCTCCGTGGTACCGGCAACGCAAGCGCCAGGGCGACCAGCGCGACGAGCACCGGCAGGCCCGCCGGCAGGAACGGCGTGCTCAGCAGCGCCAGGGCGGCACCGCCGACCGCCACCCGGATCGATGCCCGGTCCTTGAGCGACGGCAGCGTGAGCGCCAGCAGGGCCGCGGGGAAGGCGGCATCGATCCCGAACGTGTTGGGGTCACCGAGCGCGCTGCCGGCGACGGCGCCGATCGCCGACGCGACGTTCCAGGTCAGGAACAGCCCGATGCCGGTCATCCAGTAGGCCCGGCGCCGGCGGGCCGGGTCCTCCTGGGCCAGCGCGAACGCGACCGACTCGTCGGTCATCAGGTGGCTGCCGAGCAGGCGGGCGGCCCAGCGGTCGCCGAGCGGCGCACTGCCGATGGCCAGCCCGAACGGCAGGTGCCGCGCGTTGAGCAGCAGCCCGGCGAGCACGATCGCGACCGTCGTGGCGCCGGCCCCGACCAGCCCGACGGCCAGGAACTGCGCGCCGCCGGCATAGACGAACACCGACATGGCGACGATCTGCGACAGCGGGAGCCCGGCCGCGGAGGCGATGGCCCCGAACGACAGCCCGACCACCACGCCGGCGGCACACAGCGCGGCGACGTCGCGGGCGATCGGGTCGAGCGTTCGCCGGGGCGAATCTCCCGTTCGGATTATCGAACGCATAGTTCGGTATGCTGAACTCATCCCGGTCGTTCGTCAAGTCGAATGACTCGTTCGTTCTACCGAACGGATGCTCTCGCATGGACCCACGCAAGGCCCCGCTGGACCTCATCGCGGCCGCGCTGCGGCGCGAGCGCGAGCGCTCCAACCTCTCGCTGAGCGAGGTGGCGAAGCGCGCGGGGGTCGCCAAGTCGACGCTGAGCCAGCTGGAGTCGGGCGCCGGCAACCCGAACATCGAGACGCTGTGGGCGCTGGCGGTGGCCCTGAACGTGCCGTTCAGCCGGCTGGTGGAGCCCCCGCCGACGGCGCCGCGGGTGATCCGGGCCGGCGAGGGCCCGTCGATCAGGTCCGAACAGGCCGACTTCGTCGGCACCCTGCTGGCGACGTGCCCACCGGGGGTACGCCGGGACATCTATCTGATGACGGTGGAGCTCGGCAGCGCCCGCAAGGCCGACCCCCACCTGCCTGGCACGGTCGAGCACGTGGTGATGATCAGCGGCCGCCTGCGGGTCGGCCCGGCCGACTCCCCGGTCGACCTGGACGTCCACGACTACGCCTCGTTCGCGGGCGACGTCCCCCACGCCTACGAGGCCCTCGCCTCGGGCACGTCGTTCGCCCTGATCATGGAGCACCGCTAGGGAGGCAGAAGGCCACCGGGCGGGCGGCCACCGTGACGTACCGTGACGTACCCGCAGGTTGCACCTGGCGGTTGTGTCAGGGTTGAACACCGTGGTAGGGCGTCTGCTGAGCGGCCGGTACGAGCTGCGATCGGTCCTGGGCCGCGGCGGCATGGCCGAGGTGTGGCAGGCCGTCGACGGGCGGCTGCGCCGACCCGTGGCCGTGAAGATACTGCACGACGAGGGCGGCGCCGATCCGTCGCTGCCGGAGCGGTTCGAGCGCGAGGGGCGCACCGTCGCGCGGCTGTCGCACCCGAACATCGTGGCCGTGTACGACGTGGGGATCGACGACGGCACGCCGTACCTCGTGATGGAGCTGGTCCAGGGGCACAGCCTCGCCGACGAGCTGGCCGCGGGGCCGCTGGATCCGCGGCGTGCCGTGCGCATCGCCGAGCAGGTGTGCGACGCCTTGACGGCCGCGCACGACGCCGGGGTCGTACACCGGGACATGAAGCCGGCCAACATCCTCATCGGCGACGAGGGTCGGGTGAAGGTCTGCGACTTCGGCATCGCCCGCATCACCGACCGGGCGCAGACCGTGCTGACCGCCGCCGCCACCGTGGTCGGCACCAGCTCGTACATGGCGCCGGAGCAGGTCCTCGGCAAGCCCGTGGACGCCCGGACCGACCTGTACGCGCTGGGCTGCGTGCTGTACGCGATGCTGACCGGCCGCCCGCCGTTCGTCGCCGGCTCGCCGGTGCAGATCGCCTGGCAGCAGGTGCACGAGGAAGCGGTACCGGTGGCAGCCCGGCGGCCCGGCCTGCCGCCGAAGCTCGCCGGGCTGGTCGGCGCGCTGCTGGCCAAGCACCCGACGGACCGGCCGGCGAGCGCGGCGCAGGTCCGCGCGGCGCTGGCCGGCGCGGCCGGTGGGGCCGGTGGGGCCGCAACGGCTGTGCTCGCGCACGCCGCCGGACCGGCGGCACTCGCACGTGGTGGACCGGCCGCACTCGCACGTGGTGGACCGGCCGCACTCGCACGTGGTGGACCGGCCGCGCGCATTGGCGAGGCGCCGACCCGCGGCCGCGCCGCAGTGCGGCCCGCGACGCGCAGCCTGCCCGTGCCCGGCCACCCGCCCGCGCCGCCCGCCCGGCGACGGGGCCGCTCGGCCGGGATCGCATTGGCGGCGCTCGGCACGACCACCGTCGCCGCCGCCGTGTTCGCCTTCGGGACCTTCCCGAGCTGGTCCGACCACCGGGCCGCCGCGCCCGCGCCCACCGACACGACCCATTCCCTGCCGTCGGCGGACACCTCGAGCGCGGCACCGAGCGACACACCGACCGCCCCGTGGAGCACCGAGCCGACCGACCCGACCGCGGCGGCACTGGCCGCGGCCCGCGCCGCCGTGCAGGCGCAGGCCGGTGAGGGCGGCCTGAACAGCGGCACCGCACGCGAACTGAACCGCCGGCTCGACAACCTGGACCGCTACCTCGAACGCGGCAACGCCGACCGCGCCGCGGCAGAGCTGTCGGGCCTGCTCAACCGGCTCGACCAGCTGCACCAGGACGGCACACTCACCGGCACCGGCTACACGGCGGTGCTCACCCCGATCGACCAACTCGCGGCGAACCTACCGACCCCCGGCGACGGCGGCAGGCCGACCGACCCGACGTCCCGGGCGCCCAGACGGTAGCCGACCGGCCCGCCTACCCCGAGCGACCCGGAAGGAATGGGTCGTTCGGGTAAGTCACGAAGCGCTGTGCACCGGTGACATGACGGCGGGTGTTGCCTATGCTTGTCGATGGATGTCTTGTCGAGCAACCGCTCGTCGGACGTGCCCTGCTCCAACGAGTCCAAGTGGGGGGACGCACGTGGACCGCATCGCACGCCAAGAGGAGCCGACGCCGCCTCCGTTCGAGGACCTGCGCAACACGCCACTCGCCCGGATCCCGATCGACCGGGCCGCCCAGGTAGCCCGCGTCAACGACCGCAGCGAGGGCCAGACGGCTCCGGTCGGGGTCGCGGCATTTGGTTCTGCCATCTAGCTCGGTGCCGCTCAGCCAGTTCGTGCTGAAGATCGTGAGTCGCTGCGATCTCTCGTGCGATCACTGCTACGTGTACGAGCACCCGGACCAGAGCTGGCGGCGCCAGCCGATCACCATGGCACCAACGACGGTGGCCCAGGTGGCGGCCCGCATCGCCGAGCACGCCGCCGAGCATCAGCTCGGGGCGGTCCGGGTGATCCTGCACGGCGGCGAGCCGCTGCTTGCCGGTGCTGACGGACTGCGTGCCGTGGCGACCGAGCTGCGCCGCCGGATCGATCCGGTGACCCGGCTGGAGCTCGGCATGCAGTCCAACGGGCTGCTGCTCACCCCGCAGATCTGCGACGTGCTCGTCGAGCAACGGGTGCGGGTCGGCATCTCCCTCGACGGCGACCGGAAGGCGAACGACCGCCACCGCCGCTACGCCAACGGCAGCAGCAGCCACGCCAAAGTGCTGGCGGCGCTCGCCCTGCTGCGCCGCGAGAAGTACCGGGCGGCCTACGGCGGCATCCTCTGCACCGTCGACGTCGACAACGACCCGATCGCGGTCTACGAGGCCCTGCGCGCCGAGCAGCCACCCCACGTCGACTTCCTGCTCCCGCACGCCAACTGGGACCGCCCGCCGGACCGGAGGGACAGCGGGACACCGCACGCCGACTGGCTCCTGCGCATCCACCGGCGCTGGATCGCCGACGGCCGCCCGATGCCGATCCGGCTGTTCGACGCCATGTCCGGCGGCCCCAGCCACACCGAGGCCGTCGGCCTGGGCCGGGCCGACCTGGTCGTCATCGAGTCCGACGGCACCTTCGAGCAGGTCGACTCCCTGAAGTCCGCCTTCGACGGCGCCGCGGCGACGGGGTTCGACGTCTTCCGCAACAGCGTGGACGAGGTCGCCGACCACCCGATGATCGCGATCCGGCAGACCGGGCTCGCCGGCCTGTCCGCCACCTGCCGCGCCTGCGCGATCGTCCACCAGTGTGGCGGCGGCCAGTTCACGCATCGGTACCGCACCGGCTCCGGCTTCGACAACCCGTCCGTGTACTGCGCCGACCTGCAGGAGCTGATCGCCGCGATGCCGCCGCCGCCGAACGACCGCCTGGCCGGCACCATCCTGGACGACCTGGGCACCGCGGCCGGCGAACCGGCGTCGATCGACCAGTTGGTGGCCGTCAACGAGGCCATGGTCCGCGCCCAGCTGCGCGACCTGAGCCGCTTCGTCGACCCGGTCCCGCTGGCCGCCGAGGGCTGGGACCTGCTGGCCCGCCTGGACGAGGAGTCCCCGGAAGCGGTCCGCACGGTGCTGGCCCACCCGTTCGTGCGCAGCTGGGCATCCCGCTGTCGAGCGACGCCCGGAGCGGACCTCGCCCGCTTCGCCGGCATCGCGGCTGCGGCGGCGATCCACGCCGGCGCCGACGCCCGCATCACGGTCCCGGTCCACAAGGGACGACTCACGCTGCCGGGCATCGGAGCGTTCCAGGTGGAGAACGCCGAGCAGGCCGCCCTGGTCATCGTGGGCGGCGAGTTCGAGCTGCACACGACGCACCAACGCTGGCAGCCGTCCAGAAGCCTCGGGACAGTGCTGCTTGAGGACACCGACCCGGACCGCGACTGCTTCGACGACCTGGAGATCGCCGACCGCCTCGACGACGGCGAGGTCAAACGCTGGCGGGACCTCCTCGACGGCGCGTTGGACATCATCGACACCACGCCGTACGGACCCGGCGTCCGCGGCACGCTGCGGGCGATCGTGCCTCTCCGCCCGGACGCACACCGCGAGCGCAGCGCCGCGGCGCGCGACGCCTTCGGCGCGGTCGCCGTGGCGCCGGTCGCCGATCCCGCGGCGCTGTCGGTGCTGCTCGTTCACGAGGTACAACACCTGAAACTCGGCGCCGTCCTGGACGTGACCGCCCTGTTCGACCGCGACGACCCGCACACCGTGCGCGTGCCCTGGCGCGAGGACCCCCGCCCGATGGAGGGCGTCCTGCAGGGCACGTACGCCTTCGTGGCGGTGGCCGACATGTGGCGTGCACGGCCGGGCCCGGCGGCGGACCGCTACCGGACCTGGGCCTCGGGAGCCGTGGACGCCCTGCTGGAGGGCGGCGCCCTGACCCCGGCCGGGCGGCGGTTCGTGGAGCACCTCCGCGCGAAGCTGGACTCCTGGTGATCACGCGACCGACTGCGCAAGAGCCGGACGCCCGGTCATCGGAAGCCGGAACTGCGATCCGTTCCGGCTTGCTGCCGTCGATATCTTGGATAGGCCGAACGGGAGCACTGGGAGCGGTACGTGGTCGAAGAACAGCCACCACTGGTGCCGCACCCGCGCGCCCCGGTCTTCTTCCTCAGTTATGCCCAGTCCGCGGCCAACGACTGGGTACCGCAGTTCTTCGAGGAGCTCTCGGACCATGTGGGTGAGCTGATGGGGAAACCGGCGAGCTTCGTGGGATTCATGAACTCCGAGATGAGGACCGGCACGGACTGGTCCGAAGAGCTCGCCTTCGCCGTCGGCCACTGCCAGGTCTTCGTTGCGCTGCTCTCGCAGCGGTACTACGGGAGCAAGTATTGCGCCCTCGAGTGGCACGCGTTCGCCCGCCGGATGCCCGACGTCAGCCCGGCGCCGCGCTCCACCGCAATGCTTCCGGTGCTCTGGAGCAAGGGACGCGGCGCGGTCCCCGCGAAGATCGACCGGCTGCAGCGGTTCCTGCCGAGCCCGCCGCCCCCCGACATCCAGCGCCGCTACGGCAAGGAGGGTGTCTACGGGCTCCGCATCGCGGACTCGTCGGCCTACGACCTGGTCGTCTGGCGACTCGCCAACACGATCGTCGAACTCGCCGACAACCACCACGTTCCGCCGAGCGACGCCACAGACTTCGAGGGCCTGCCCGACGCTTTCGAGGGGGACCTGTCATGAGCATCGGCAACGGAGAGCCCGAGACGTACTTCTTCCTCAGCTACGCACACTCGGTTCCGTTGTCGGAGAAGGCCCGCCCGGACACCGACTACTGGGTGAAGAAGTTCTACCTGGACCTCTCGGCGGCCGTCGCCGGACACCCGCAGCGGAACGAGGATCTGGCCGCGGGCTTCTTCGACGGCTCCCTGCCGGCCGGCGCCGACCTCCGGACGCTGCTCGCCGCCGCGCTCAGTGCCGCACACGTGTTCGTCCCGCTCTACTCCAAGAACTACTTCAGCAACAGCTGGGCCTCCGGCGAACTGGAGGCCTTCCGCATCCGCCTGTCCAACGCCCGTACACCCGATCCCGAGCGGCACATCGTGCCGGTGCTGTGGAGTCCGCTGGCCTCGTGGGACGACCGGGCGCCGCAGGTCGCCGCGGCGCTGGCCGTCGTGGACAAGGACGCCCCGGAACGGGCCGACTACTCCCAGAACGGGCTTCGTGCGCTGTGCAAGCTGGGCGCGTACCGCGTGCAGTACGAGCGGATCGTGCAGGCGGTGGCGGACCGCGTCGTCGGCGTGGCCGGCGACCATCCGCTGTCGCGGTCCGATCCGCCGGCCGCGATCCAGCCGCTGGCGACCGACCCACGCAACGCGGAGCTGGTCGTCACGGTGCTGACCGGCGACGAGGGCGTCCGCTGGCGGCCCTACCCGACCGAGCACGAGCTCGGGCTGGCCGACTACGTGGCGGCGACGGCCGACCGGCTCGGCATGCCGGCCACCGTGCTCGACCTCGCGGCCGCGGCCGACTGGGCGGCGATGAAGCCGACGGTGCTGCTCGTCGACCCGGGCCTGCCCGCGCCGGCCGCGCGGGCCGCGGCCGGGGTTCTGCCCCCGTGGGTGATGCCACTGGTCGTGGTGGGTGACGACCAGCGGGGCGCGGCCGACGCCGAGAGTGTCGCCACTACGCTGCAGAGCGCCGGCTTTCCGAAGTTGCTGCCCGCGCGCACCGCGGGCGAGTTCGAGCGGTCCGTGCCGGCCCTGGTCACCGAGGCTCGCAAGCAGTTCCTCCGGCTCGGGCCCGTCGACCCGCCCGCCGGACCCGTAAAGCCCAAGCCGACGCTGCGCCTGGGCAACGTTTCCGACGATCGGCAAGGGCAGGGAGACGCTCGATGACGGACGAGGACCGCCAGGGCGAAGTCGTCACGTTCTACTCGTACAAGGGTGGGACCGGACGCACGATGGCCCTGGCCAACACGGCCTGGATCCTGGCCGCCAACGGCAAGAAGGTCCTCGTCGCCGACTGGGACCTGGAATCGCCCGGCCTGCACCGCTTCTTCTCGGCCTTCGTCGACCCCGAGATGCTGGCGACGACCGGCGGGGTGATGGACCTGATCGGCGACTACGACGGCGCGGTGGCCGTCACCAAGGACTCCGACGGCAACCCGATCGAGCGGCCCGCGGACTGGCACCTCGACTACGCCAGGGTCGAGAAGTACGCGTTCACCCTGCAGTGGGACTTCGGCAACGGCGGCTCCCTCGACATCCTGCTCGCCGGCAAGCCCACCCCGGACTACGTCGCCAGCGTCACCGGCCGCGACTGGGACAACTTCTACAAGCGCCTCGGTGGCGCCAAGTTCTTCGACGCGCTGCGCGAGGACATGAAACGCCACTACGACTACACGCTCATCGACAGCCGCACCGGCATCAGCGACGTCGCCGAGATCTGCACGATCCACCTGCCCGACGTGCTCGTCGACTGCTTCACGTTCTCCAACCAGGGCATCGAAGGCGCCGCCGAGGTGGCCGAGCGGGTCGCGATGTACGAGGGCACCCGCCCGCGCCGGGTCCTGCCGGTGCCGATGCGGGTGGACGAGAACAGCGAGAAGAACAAGGCCGACGCCGGCCGGGCCCTCGCCATGCAGCGCTTCAGCGACCTGCCGCAGGGGATGACCGAATCCGAGCGGCGCCGGTACTGGCTGGGCGTCCAGGTGCCGTACCGGGCCTATTACGCCTACGAGGAGATCCTGGCGACCTTCGGCGACCCGCCCGGCAGCCCCCTCGCCCTGCTGCCGGCCTACGAGCGGTTGACCGGCTACATCACCAACCGCGCGGTCACCGAACTTCCGCCGATGGACGAGGGGATCCGCACCGCGACGGTGGCGAAGCTGGAGCGCCGGCCCGCCATCCGCGACGAGGTGCTCCTGCTGCGGCACGCGCCGGCCGACCAGGCCTGGGCCGAGTGGGTCCAGGCGGTGCTCACCAACGCGAACCTGCGCGTCATCGACCTCGGGATGTCCGAGCGCACGGAGGACGACCAGTCGATGCCGGTGCGGGACGTCGTCCTGGTCTCCCGGTCGTACCTCGACGCGACCGGCCGCCGATCCGGTCTCGGCCGGCCGACGGGGGCGCTCGCGGTCCACCTGGACGGCACCGCGCCAATGCCCGACACTCCCTTGGCCAACTGGGTCTCGCTGGACGGGATCGGCGAGGAGCAGGCGATCGAGCAGCTGCTGACCCTGTTCGGCCGGGTCGGCACGCTCACCGCCGGCGGCAAGTTCCCGCGCCTGCCGCGCTTCCCCGCCGAGGGCGCGCAGGTGTTCCGCGCACCGGCCCGCAACATGCTGTTCACGGCCCGCGAGGCGCTCATGCTGAGGCTGCGCGAGGAGCTGCGGTCCGGTGGACCGGGCCTGGTGGCACTGGTCGGCGGGCCCGGTATGGGCAAGACCCAACTGGCGATGGAGTACGCGTACCGGTTCCGCGGCGCCTACGACATCATCTGGTGGATCTCGGCCGACCCTCCCCAGTTCGTCGACATGGGCATCGCCGACCTCGGCGCCGCCCTCGACATCCCGCGCCAGCCGACCGTCCCGGACCGCATCCGCGCCGTCGACAACCGGCTGAGCCGGCGTGACGCCGCCGGTCCGCTGCGCTGGCTGCTCGTGTTCGACAACGTCGAGAAGTACAACGCGATCGAGGAGTACCTCCCGCGCGGCGATGGCCACCTCCTGCTGACCACCCGCGACCAGGAGGAGGCGGTCACCCACGCCCGGATCGTCAACGTCGACAAGTTCCTGCCCGGCGAGAGCGTGGGACACCTGCTGTCCCGCGTGTCGGCCCTTGCCCCGGCCGAGGCGACCCAGGTCGCCGACGCCGTCCAGCACCTGCCGATCTTCGTCGCGCTGGCCGGCGCGTGGCTGGCCGAGACCGGCCGCCCGGCCGCCAACTATCTGTCCCGGCTGGGCACCCCCGACCCGTCGGAGAGCATCGTCGACCAGGTCCACGTCTGGAACGTGTCGCTGGAGCGGCTCGCCGAGCGCTCGCCGGCCGCCCACCGGCTGTTGCAACTCGCGTCCGCGCTCGCCCCGGAAATCTCCCATGACCTGCTGCGCAGTGAGGTAGCGGCGCGCATCATCGCCGAGCACGACAAGGACGTGGCCCGGCAGCTGCGGCTGCGCGCCCCGGTGGCCGACATCGCGGCGACCATCGTCCAGCACATCAACCGGTTGGCCCTCATCAAGCTGGAGGCCAACCAGCTGCAGATCCACCGGCTCCTGCAGCGGGCGCTCCGCCGCCGGATGTCCCCCGAGGAACTGACGGGCGTCACCCGCGACGTGCATCGGCTGCTCGTCGGGTCGCGCCCGACGGGTGAGGTCGAGGACCCCGAGTTCCAGGAGCAGTTCCGCATCCTCTGGCCGCACCTCGACGGCGCGGCGGCGGAGAAGAGCGAATCCGACGACGTCCGCGCCCTGCTCATCGACCGCATCCGGTACATCTACGTGCTCGGCGGCTACGAACAGGGCGAGATCTACGCCGAAGAGGTGAACGAGGCGTGGACGGGTCAGCTCGCGCGCCTCGAGCCGGACAGCGCGGACCACGACCGGCTGCTGGTGCGACTGCTCGAGCTCCGGTTCAACCTGGCGAACCTCAAGCGCAGCCTCGGCAAGTTCCAGGAGGCGTACGAGCTCAACGCCGACACCCTGGGCCAGCAGGAGCAGCTCCTGGGCCCGAACGAGCCGCGCACGCTGGCCACCGCGAGCAGTCTCGGCGGCGACATGCGCGCGCTCGGCCGCTATGACGACGCCCTCCAACGCGACCGGCGGACCTACCGCGCCTCGGTCGACGCGCTCGGCGAGGAGCACCGCCGGACGCTGATCTTCGCCAACAACCTCGGTGCGTCGCTGCGGCTGGTCGGCGACTTCCAGGAGGCCAGGCGGATCGACGAGGACACCTACGCCCGCTGGGTCCGACTGTCCGGCGAGAACCACCCGCGGACGTTGCGGTCGGCCAACAACCTCGGCCGCGACCTGCGCGAAGCGGGTGAGTACGCCAACTCGGTGGACCTGCTGCGCGACGTCGTCAGTGGCTATCAGCGGCTCTACGGCGACCAGTCCCGCGAGGCGCTGACGGCGCAGACGAACCTCGCCGCATCGCTGCGCGGCACCGGCCAGATCTCGGAGGCGGCGCGGCTGCTCGACCAGGCCTACCACGGCCTGAAGGACAGCTACGGGCCGGACAGCCCCGACACCGCCCTGACCCGGCTCAGCCGGGCCGCCAACCTCCAGCTCCAGGGGCTGCGCGCCGAGACGCGGCAGGAACTGATCGAGACCGATATCCAGCTGGCCGAGATCTTCGGCGCCCAGCACCCGTACGTCCTGGTGTGCCGCACCAACCTCGCCGTTGCCCTGGCTGACGCCAACGACGTGGCCGGCGCCCGGGCGCTGACCGCCACGACCACGGTCACCCTCGACAACCAGCTCGGGGCCACCCACCCGGTCTCGATGGCGGTGGCGAACAACCACGCCGTCTTCACGATCACGGCCGGGGACCTGGAGGAAGGACGTGAGCTGATGACGGACGCCCTCGCCCGGCTGCGTACCACCCTCGGCGCCGACCACCCCGACACGCTGCGGACGGCCGGCAACCTGGCGATCGCCGGTCAGTCACGCCACGAGGCTCCGCGGCTGGAGCGGATCCGCATCGCCGACCAGCTGGCGAACCGGATCGGCCAGGATCACCCGAGCGTGCTGGCCCTCCGCGACGGCCGCTACATCCGCCGGATCCTCGACCCGCACCCCTACTGAGCGGCGTTGCCGGCCCCGCTGAGGGCCGTGCTGAGGGCGGCACCGTCGCCGGCCGCCCAGCGCAGAACGCGGGGGATCTCTTCCATCGCGTCGAAGTGTGCCTTCCCGGGCGCCACGAACTTCACGGCGCTCGGGATGCGGTCCTCGAGCCAGGAGGCGTGGCTGACCGGCGCAAACGTGTCGTCAGCGCCGTGCCAGATGCGCACATCGGTGTCGATGGACTTCAGGTCCACCTTCCAGCTGCCGCGCAGGGCGAGCACGTCGTCGACCCAGCCCCACGGCCCGGACCGCAGCCCTTCGCGGTGGGTCTGGATCACGATCTGTCGCAGGGCGGAGCTGTTGAGCGCCCGGCGGTCGGCCGGCGTCATGAAGTCCATGAGCTGGTCGAGCAGTGAACCCGGGTCCCTCCGGACCAGCTCGGCGCGCCGGAGGATCTCGGCCTCGATCTCGGCGGCTGCATCCACGCCGAGGCCGAAGCCCCGCACGTTGTCCTCGTTCATGCCCTCGAACCACGCCACGTCCGTGGTGTCCGGCGGGGCGAAGCTGACGAGCACGGCCACCCGGGTCACCCGGCGGCGCAGCTCGTGGTCGGCAGCGCAGGCCAGCGCGTGCGGGCCGCCGCCACTGCGACCGACAACCGCGAAGCGGGTCAGCCCCAGTTCGTCGGCGATGGCCTCGACGTCGCGCGCGGCATGGGCGACGATGCGGCCGGCCCGGCGGTCGGAGTCGCCGTAGCCGGGGCGGTCGTAGGTGATCAGACGGATGCCGAGGCGGTGCAGGACGCTGTCGCGGGGACGCGGGCCCTTCCGGCTGCCCGGCGTGCCGTGCAACAGGAAGACGGGGAAACCGTCCGGCGCCCCGGAGTCGTCGAAAGCGACCTTCCGGTTGTCGCCGCGGATGGCGAAGTGGGGCCCCGGATCCCCGTCAAGGATCACTGCAGCCTGCCTTCCGCGTCTTGACACAACGAAGACGCTCGATGGACGGTGCCGACGTCAGCCGGAGTTTCAGGTTAAACCGCAGGCGGCGATGCTCGCTACGGTACGGCCAAAGAACGACCGGAACGTTCGAGTTGACAGTACTCATGGAGTACTCACCCATCCGGTTTCATCCATGTTCATGCGAATGGGAGATAGCCAATCGTGCGGCCGCGTCCGATCATCAGGCCGTCCTTGCCGACGCCCAGGATGTCTGACGTGGTCTTCGCTTCCAACAGTAGGCGACCCGCGTCCGGCGTGTAGGCCCAGACCTTGCCGCCGGCGTCGTCGCGGACCAGGATCGCCCACCGGGTCACCGCCACGTCAGCCTTGGCCGGGATCTCCTGCTCCCACGCCTTGCCGCCCTTGGTCAGGTTCACCACCAGCAGCTTGCGGCCGCCGTCGATCTTGACCAGGCCGTACTGGCTGTCGGCCGCGACGATCTCGTCGCCCACCGCGCCGACCCACATCTCGTGGCCGTCCTGCGGTGAGAGGAACACCTCGCGGTTGTCGCCGCGCGTGGCGATCAGGACCGTGTCCGCGCCGGCCGGGTCCTTGCGCTGCTCACAGCCGGCGCCGGAGGACGTGTGCAGGTCGAAGCCCTCCTTCTTCCACAGCTGCTTGCCGGTCGACGGGTCTCTGGCTTCCAGGGTGTACCGGCAGCTGCCGTCCTTCGGCGCCGCGGTGGAGATCAGGACGCGGCCGCCGACCACGACGACGCGGGACGTGTTGCTCGCCTCCTCCTGGCGCAGGCGCTTGCCCGTGCTCGCGTCGACGACCTGGACGCGCTGCTCGATCGGGAAGCCCAGCATCGCCGGGATCGCCCCGGGGATGGCCCGCACGGCGTCGTCGTAGGTGTCCGCCGCCAGCCGGGTGCCGAGCAGGTCGCTGTTCGCGCCGTTCAGCGTGCGGCCGATGCCGGGGACGGTGACCTTCCAGATCTGCGCGCCGTCCTTCGGCGCCCGGGCCATGAGGGTGCAGTCGGTGAGGCCGCCACAGGACAGGGTGAGGACGGTGTTGCGGTACGTCCAGGCGCCGATCCCGTCGTCGTCCTTCCACTTCTCCGTGCCGGAGGCCGGGTCGAACGCCTTCACGCCCTGCCCGCGGCGGCCGATGATCGCGACCATGGCGTCGCCGTCGCCGGCGACGGCCGCCCAGTCGGCCTCCTTCGTCCACAGGACGGTGCCGCTGGTCAGGCCGCGGGCCTCGACCGTGCCGCGCATGACCACGATCGTCGTGGAGCCGGCGATCACCGCGGCCGACGGCTGGCCGCCGACCCGATCGTCCCAGGTCGGCTGGGGCTCCGACAGCTTGCCGGCGTTGTCGGCGACCTTCTTCCACCAGTCGGTGACGTTCGGCAGCGGGTTCCAGCCGGTGATGATGATGGCGGTGATGATCAGCGCCAGGACGCCGATCGCCCCCAGCACCGTCTCGAAGTTGCGGACAGCTCCTCGCCTCGCCACGATCTGCACGGTACCGGCGGAGCATGATACGGCGAAGGATCGTCGCAATTGCCCGTGTCGAGCGGATTCACCCGCTCGGGCGACCCTCGGACGCCGCCCGGACCAAGGGCATCACCCGGTAGGGGATCTGCTGGGCGAGCGCGATGATCGTCGAGGATCGCACGATTCCCTCGAAGTTCATCACCCGGTCGATCACCCGCTGCAGGTCGGCGTTGGAGCGGGCCACGATCCGGCACAGCAGGTCGCCGGAGCCGGTGATCGTGTGCGCCTCCAGCACCTCGGGGATCTCGGCGAGGTGGGCGGCGACCGGGTCGTGGCCGAAGCGCTGGCGGATCTCCAGGGTCACGAAGGCGGTCACCCCATAGCCGAGGGCGACCGGATCGATGTCGGGCCCGTGCCCGCGGATCACGCCCCGCTCGGCCAGGCGGTCGAGCCGCGCCTGCACGGTCCCGCGCGCGACCTGCAGGCGCCGCGAGCACTCCAGCACGCCGATCCGCGGCTCGGCCTCCAGCAGCGCCAGCAGCCGTGCATCCAGTGTGTCGATTTCGCTGGGCAACTTGCTCACCGGTACCGCCAAATCCAGGGCAGAATTGGTCAACCTGACCATGAAGAATAGCCTTCCTTGCCCACTATGGAATCGCGGGCGAGGCTTGCGGCATGACCCGCGCTATCGAAGACCTCAACGAGCTCATCGGGGCCGTCGAGCACGACGTCTCCCACGACCCGTTCCCGCTCACCGGCCTCGACCACGTCCGGTTCTACGTCGGCAACGCCAAGCAGGCCGCGCACTATTACTCCACCGCGTTCGGCATGACCCTGATCGCGTACCGCGGGCCCGAGCAGGGCTACCGCGACCACGCCGAGTACGTGCTGAAGTCCGGTTCGGCGACCTTCGTCCTGGCCGGCGGCGTGCACCGCGAGGCCCCGGCGACCCAGCACTACGAGCGGCACGGCGACGGCATCGCCGACATCGCGCTCGAGGTGCCCGACGTCGACACCGCCTACGCGTACGCGCTCAAGCAGGGCGCGCAGGGCATCGAGGCGCCGCACGACGAGACCGACGAGCACGGCACGGTGCGGGTCGCCGCGATCGCGACGTACGGCGAGACCCGCCACACGCTCGTCGACCGCTCCCGCTACAGCGGGCCGTTCCGGCCGGGCTTCGTCGCCCGCCAGCCGATCGTGGCGCCGCCGGCGCGGCGGTACTTCCAGGCCGTCGACCACGTGGTCGGCAACGTCGAGCTGGGCCACATGGACGAGTGGGTCGAGTTCTACCGCCGGGTCATGGGCTTCTCCAACATGGCCGAGTTCGTCGGCGACGACATCGCCACCGAGTACTCCGCGCTCATGAGCAAGGTCGTCGCCAGCGGCACGCGCAAGGTCAAGTTCCCGCTCAACGAGCCGGCCATCTCGCGCAAGAAGTCGCAGATCGACGAGTACCTCGAGTTCTACGGCGGCCCCGGCGCCCAGCACATTGCGCTCGCGACCGGCGACATCCTGCGCACGGTCGACGCCATGCGCGCCGCGGGTGTCGAGTTCCTGAGTACCCCGGACTCGTACTACGACGACCCCGAGCTGCGCGCCCGCATCGGCGAGGTCCGGGCCCCGATCGAGGAGCTCAAGGCCCGCGGCATCCTGGTCGACCGCGACGAGGACGGCTACCTGCTGCAGATCTTCACCAAGCCGGTGCAGGACCGCCCGACGGTCTTCTTCGAGCTGATCGAGCGGCACGGCTCGCTCGGCTTCGGCAAGGGCAACTTCAAGGCGCTCTTCGAAGCGATCGAGCGGGAGCAGGAGCGTCGCGGGAACCTGTAACACTGTCCGGGTGAGTTACCCCGGACAGCAGCCCCCACCGGGTGGTGTTCCCTACTACGGGCCACCGCCCGGCTACATACCGCAGGGTCAGTACGTCGTGCCCCCGCCGACCCTCGCCCCCAACGGTCAGCCGCTGGCCGGCTTCGGCGACCGCTTCCTGGCGTACCTCATCGACGTCGCCGTCATGTTCGGCGTCGTGATCGTCCTGATGATCCCGACGTTCATCGCGATGTTCGCGGTCATCGGCGCGAGCGTCGGCTCGATCGAGACCGACCCGGAGACCGGCGAGATCACCGACGGTGGCGACCTCGCGCTGTTCTTCGGCCCGCTCCTGGCGATCGAGCTGGGCTTCTTCGTCCTGCTGCTGGTCGCCTATTACGTGTACTACGTGGAGCTGTTCCCCAGCCGCCGGGGAGTTACGCTCGGCAAGCGGGCGATGAAACTCGCCCTGGTACGGCTGAACGACCCGGCGGCGCCGATCACCCGGGGTGTCGCGGCGAAGCGCTGGGCGATGCAGTTCGGGGTCGGGTCGGTCGTGCCGCTGTTCTCCTGGGTTGACAACCTGTGGCAGCTCTGGGACAAGCCGTGGCAGCAATGCCTGCACGACAAGGTGGCGGAAACCGTTGTGGTAAAGGTCAGCACGTGACACAACCCGGTTGGTACAAGGATCCGGTCGACCCTGAGGTTCAGCGGTACTGGGACGGTGAGGGCTGGCTGGGTGAGCCGATCCCGGCGTCGGACCCGACCCCGGACGGGCCTCCGGAGGGCGCCGAGGCCCCTGACTGGTCCAAGAAGCCCGACACGGACGCGCCATCCTCGGACGCGCCTTCCTCGGATGCGGCGCAGGCCGAGGCCGGTGGTCCGCCCGCTCCCGTGGCCTGGCCGCCGGCGGCTCCCTGGACGCCTGACTCCGGGACGCCCACGTCCTCCGATCGTCCCGGGGTGACCGGTCCTGGGACCCCCGCGTCCTGGACCTCGCCGATCGCGGCGGGGACGCCGCTGCCGCAGGGCGCCGTCGTCCTCCCACCCGGCACGCCGGTGCCGCCCGGCGGGTTCAAGCCCGGCCAGTTGCCACCCGGCGCGATCATCCTGCCGCCGGGCACCCCGCTGCCCCCCGGCCTGCTGCCGCAGGGCAGCCTGCCGTCCGGCGCGGTACAGGTACTGCTGCCGCCACAGATCGCCACGGCCGGCCAAGGCGTCGTGAAGCCCCACGGCCGGCCCATCGCCGGCCTCGGCGCGCGGCTGCTCGCCCGGCTCGTCGACATCGCGATCGTCGGCCTACTCAACGCCGCCGTCACCGGCTGGTTCATCTACCAGTGGTTGCAGGAGGTGGCGCCCTACTGGCGCGAGTATTACCACCGCCTCCAGAACCAGCAGTCGACCGGGGACCTGGTCGCGCCGGAGCGCCAGGGCTACCTCCAGGTCGTGATCCTGATCCTGATCGCGGCGCTGTGGTTCGCGTACGAGGTGCCCTCGATCGCCAACAACGGACAGACCGTCGGCAAGCGCCTGCTCAAGATCAAGGTGATGCGCCTGGAGAGCGAGGAGCCCATCGGGTTCGGCCGGGCGATCCGCCGCTGGAACCCGCTCGGCCTGTCGGTCCTGCTCTGGACCTGCGGCGTCGGCTTCCTGCTCCAGTTCCTCGACAGCCTGTCCCCCGTGATCGACTGGCCGCTCCATCGCGCGTTCCACGACCGCTCCGCCGGCACCGTCGTGGTGGCGGCCGACCCCGTTCCCACCGAACCCGCCGGAGAACCGCGATGAGCCTCACCCGCCCCGACCTCGACGCCCTCCCCGCCTACGTGCCCGGCCGCTCCGTCCCCGGCGCGATCAAACTGGCCAGCAACGAGGTGCCCTACGGCCCGCTGCCCGGCGTCGTCGAGGCGGTCACCGAGGCGGTCGCGGGCGTCCACCGCTACCCGGACATGGGCGTCGTCGCCCTCCGCGACCGCATCGCCGAGCGCCTGGGCGTCGAGGCCGACCGGATCGCGACCGGCTGCGGCTCGGTGGCGCTGACCGAGCACCTGCTGAGGACCGCCTGCCTGCCGGGCGACGAGGTGGTGTACCCGTGGCGCTCCTTCGAGGCGTACCCGATCATCGCCGCGACGACGGCCGCGACCAGCGTGCGCATCCCGAACACCGCGGACCACGCCCACGACCTGGACGCGATGGCCGCGGCGATCACGGACAAGACCCGCCTGGTG
This sequence comes from Dactylosporangium sp. NPDC005572, assembly GCF_040605515.1. Classification (NCBI taxonomy): domain Bacteria; kingdom Bacillati; phylum Actinomycetota; class Actinomycetes; order Micromonosporales; family Micromonosporaceae; genus Dactylosporangium; species Dactylosporangium sp. NPDC005572. Next base: position 42,488 of record NZ_JBEXCY010000047.1, read on the forward strand.
ATCGTCTGCAACCCCAACAACCCGACCGGCACCGCGGTCCGCCGCGCGGAGCTGGACGCGTTCCTCGACAAGGTCCCGTCCAACGTGCTGGTGGCCCTCGACGAGGCGTACCGCGAGTTCGTCACCGACGACACCGTCCCGGACGGCCTGGCCGCGTACGGCGACCGCCCCAACGTCGTGGTCCTGCGCACCCTGTCGAAGGCCTGGGGCCTCGCGGGCCTGCGCGTCGGCTACCTGGTCGGCTCCCCGGCGGTGGCGGCCGCGGTCCGCAAGGTGGTCACCCCGTTCTCGACGTCGGGCGCCGCCCAGGCCGCCGCGCTGGCCGCGCTGTCGGCCGAGGACGAGATGCTCCGCCGGGTCGCGCTGGTCTGCGCGGAGCGGGAGCGCGTGGTGACCGCGGTCCGCAAGCTCTACCCCGAGGTCCCCGAGACGCAGTCCAACTTCTTCTGGCTCCCGCTGGGCGACCAGTCCGCCGACTTCGCCGCGAAGTGCGAGCAGGCGGGCGTGATCGTGCGCGCCTTCCAGGGCGACGGCGTCCGCGTCACGATCGGCACCCCGGAGGAGAACGACCAGTTCCTGTCGGCCCTCGGCATCTGACGGCCCCGCGCACGGGAGGCGCACCCGCGCCTCCCGCCGGGAGCGTCCGAGGTCAGCCGATGCCGACCAGGACCACCGTGTTCATGCTGAAGTAGTACTTGTCGTCGATCTCCGACTCCTTGGTGGTCTGCAGGCGCTCGACCACCAGGTATCCGGAGTGCAGGTAGTACTCGCTGTAGACGAACTTGTCCTCGGGCCGGATGCGCAGCTCGGTGCTCGACGTGACCGCGCCGGTCTCCAGGTTCAGCACCAGCAGCTGATACTCGTTGTTGATGATGTACATGTTGCGCTGGTCGCCGCCGATGAGCGCGCCCGCGACCTCCGACATCCACAGCCGCTGGCCGGTCGTGCGCGAGAACGCCCAGACGTAGCCGCCGGTCACCTGCTGGGCGACCGTGTCGCCGACCACGACGATGGTGTCCTTGTCGACCACCGGCTCGGGGCGCACCAGGTGGTCGGCGCCGAGCGACCAGTACGTCGGCGTCAGCGAGCCGACCCCGGCCGCCGCGTCGGCGAAGCTCACGACGTCGCCGGTCGGCGCGGCCTTGAACACCGCGCACCCGGACCGGCCGAGCTGGCAGGAGGTCGGTTCGAGGAACCAGTTGGTGACGTTGTCGGGCCCGATCGACGCGCCCGGCGGCCGCCATGTGTTCAGCATCACGCCGGTCGCCGCGTCGTAGATCTCCAGCGTGGCCGGCTTGCTGCAGGTGTCCTTCACGAAGTACGCGTCGGTGCCGGTCCAGTCGTTCGAGCGGCACCCGGGCTGGGCGGCGAACGACTTCGTCCAGCGGAGGTGACCGTCGCTCGGGTCGATCGCGTACGCGGTGTCCTTCCCGGTCGCGATCACCACCGGCTGCTTGTCGACCGCGGAGGCGGTGACGAACAGGTCCTCCGGCTCGTACATCGTCTTCGCGCCGGTCCGCCGCCCCTTGAACGTCTCGCCGTCGGCCGGCTCGATGCGCACCTGCCAGACGATGTCACCCTTCTCGGCGTCGAGCGCGACGATCTCCCCGTCGGACCACTTCGTGATCACGACGGACAGCCCGACCCCGCTGGCCGGCTTCTCCACGGCCACGACCGAGACGACCTCGGCCGGCCACCGCCGGTACGCCCAGTGCGGCGTCATCTCGCGCAGCGCCGTCACCGGCGTGTCGGCGAAGACCCGCCGCTGCTCGGTGTAGACGCGCAGGCGCCCCTCGACGATCAGCGGCGCGGACGGCAGCTCGCCGTACTGGATCGACTTGATCGGCTCGGGCGACGGCACGGGCCGCTTGGCGCTGCTCACCGTCTCGGCCGGCTTGAGTGTTCGGTACGAGGTGATCCCCATGGCCGACAGCACCACGATCGCGAAGAGCGCGGTGAAGATCCGGCGTACGGGCCTGGGCCAACTGCCCGGCCGCACGAGTCGCCGAACCCCTGACCGACCCGTCCCCATAACCACCTCCGCCGGGCACCATACCCGGCGATTGTCGCGATCCGCTCACGGTGACCGTCTATCGACAGGAGACTCACACGTTCATCACAACTCCCGCACCACGGTCCCGGTCACCTCACCGAAGGCAACCGCAGCGCCATCTACCCCGGGCGCGGTCGCCGAAATCGTCACCGTGTCCCCGTCCAGCAGAAAACTACGAGAAGAACCATCCGAAAGCCGGACCGGCTGTGCGCCGTTCCATGTCCGCTCGATGAACGATCCGACCTCCTCCGGCGAATCCCCCGAGATTGTCCCCGACGCATACAGATCACCGGTGCGTGCGAATGCGCCGTTCACGGTCAGATGCGCCAACTGCTGGGCCGGCGTCCAATACATCCCCGCGAACGGCGGTCGCGCGACCACCGTCCCGTTCCACGTCACTTCGAGGCGGATGTCGTACCCCACGTGCTCCCGCCCCCGCAGATACGGCAGCACCTCGGGCTCCTGGACCGGCGCCGGCACGCGGGCGGTGTCGAGCGCGTCGAGCGACACCACCCAGGGTGAGACCGACGTCCGGAACGACTTCGCCGTGAACGGCCCCAGCGGCTGGTACTCCCACGCCTGCAGGTCCCGCGCCGACCAGTCGTTGACGATCACCGCCCCGTACACATGCTCGCGGAACTCGTCCACGCCGACGGCCCCCGCGGAGGGGACCCCGACCACGAACCCGAGCTCGGCCTCGATGTCGAGCCGCTCCGAGGGCCCGTAGGTCGGCGCCGCGTCGTCGGGCCGCTTCCGCTGCCCCCACGGCCGCGGCACCTCGGTGCCCGACACGACCACGGTCCCGGCGCGCCCGTGATACCCGACCGGCAGGCGCTTCCAGTTGGGCAGCAGCGGCTCCATCCCGGGCCGGAACAGCTTCCCGAGGTTGGTCGCGTGCTGCTCGGACGAGTAGAAGTCGACGTAGTCCGCCACCTCGAACGGCAGGTTGAGCCGCACGTCACCGACGTCGAACAGCAGCGGCTCGACCTTCTCCCGGTGGCGGCCGTCGGTGAACAGCTCGGTGAGCTGCTCCCGCAGCCTGGTCCAGGTCGGTCGCCCCTGCGCCAGGAACCGGTTGAGCGTCGTCTCCCCGTCGAGGCTCCCGCCGGCGTCGACGAGCCCGAGATGCTCGGCCCCGGCCAGGTTGAGAATCCGGTCCCCGATCCGCACGCCGACCCACTCGGCACACTCCCGCCCGAACGAGCACAGCGGCAGGTTGTGCACCCCGAACGGGTGGCCCTCACCCAGCTCCAGCCAGGTCACCGCGCACCGTCCGCGGGCCACCCACAGCTCCACCCGGCCCGCCCGGACCGCTCACCACCGCTTCCTCCCCCGCTCCCGTCCGCTCGTCCCCCGGCCAGCCCCTCGGTGCCGGTGGTCGGCCCGATGGCGGTCAGCCCGGTCGGCCCGTGCCCCTTCGGCCGGTGCAGCAGCCCGAGCGCCGTGAGATCGGCCACCGGCTCCTGCACGCTGCAGCTGCCGAACCCGACCCACAGCGGCCGCGGCCGCTCGAGCGCCGCATGGACGGCCTCGGCGAGCGGAATCGCGTCGGTGCCGCCGAGGATGATCGACAGGTCGGCCGGCTCGGCCCCGTCGGCCGCGGCGAGCACGGCGGCCAGCACGTTGAGGAACCCGTGGTGCACCAGACCGGTCTCCGCGTCCGTATGCCGGACGGCATTGTGCAGCCCGGCGGTCAGCTTGAACGGCATCTCCCGATCCCGGCAGGCGCAGATCACCGCGGCGAGCTCCACCGGCGTCGGGAACAGCTCCGCCGCCAGCCCGCCGGTGCGGAACTTCGCGGCCGCCCGCAGCCCCTCGGCCCGCAGGTCGGCCAGCTCGTCGAGCGCCGACATGAGCCCCCAGGTCAGCGGGACCTCGAAATACCACTCCCAGGGCGTCTCACCCGCCCGCATGAACGCGGCGAGTCGCTTGATGCCCGGACCCGGGTCCTCGCCGCGCTTCGCGACGGGGCTCTCGATCTGCCGGATGTCCAGGCCGGCGAGCCCGCCCGGATCGGAGAGGGCGCGCTCGATCGCGCCCGCCTCGCCGATCACGCCGAGGCCGTGCGCATGGCTGGCCAGGGCCGGGTCGGCAAGGTCGGCGACGGGGAGCAGGAGCGGGCCGATGAGCGGCGAATACCAGCTCGCACGATGGCCGTCGTGTGCGGGAACGGCATCGGCGAGCGCCGCGCTGCCCGGCGGGAACACGGCGGCGTCGTCAATGAGGGCTGTCAGCAGGGGCGGCACTGCGTTTGACACGGCTTCCGAATCTAATGGACGCTATACAGGGCGGACAACTACGTCCGCTATCCGGACACTCCAACTTTCACCGTGGAGGCCGTGATGCCGTACTACCGCCGCGTCGGCGACGTGCCGCCGAAGCGCCACACCCAGTTTCGCCAACCAGACGGCTCCCTGTTCGCGGAAGAGCTGATGGGGCAGGAGGGTTTTTCGAGCGACTCGTCGCTGCTCTATCACCGCAACCGCCCGACGGCGATCGTCTCGGCCACCGAGTTCACTCCACCCGCCTGGTCGCGGATCCCGAACCTGCCGCTCAAGCCGCGCCACTTCCAGACCGGCAAGATCGGCGGCGGGCCTGTCGACGCCGTGCTCGGCCGCCAGCACCTGCTGGCCAACGACGACGTGCGCATCTCCTACGTCGAGGCGTCGCTGCCCTCGCCGCTCTACCGCAACGCGGTCGGCGACGAGTGCCTCTACGTCTCCGCCGGCGCGGTCACGCTGGAGACGACCTTCGGCGTGCTGGAGCTGACCGAGGGCGACTACGCGATCGTCCCCACGTCGGTGATCCACCGGCTTGTCCCGGTCGGCGGAGCGGTGAAGCTGCTGACGATCGAAGCGACTGGACATATCGGCCCCCCGCGGCGCTACCTGTCGGTGCGGGGCCAGTTCCTGGAGCACGCTCCCTACTGCGAGCGCGACCTCCGTGGCCCCTCGGCGCCCATCCTCCAGGAGGGGTCTGACACTTCCGTGCTTGTGCAGCACCGCCGGGGCTGGACCGAGCACATTTACGCAAATCACCCATTTGACGTCGTCGGCTGGGACGGCTGCCTCTACCCGTGGGCGTTCTCGGTCCACGACTTCGAGCCGATCACCGGCCGGGTGCACCAGCCGCCGCCGGTCCACCAGACGTTCGAGGGCCCGAACTTCGTGATCTGCTCGTTCGTGCCCCGCAAGGTCGACTACCACCCGCTCGCCATCCCGGTGCCGTACAACCACCACAACGTCGACTCCGACGAGGTGCTGTTCTACACCGGCGGCAGCTACGAGGCCCGCCGCGGCTCCGGCATCGAGCAGGGCTCCATCTCGCTGCACCCGAGCGGCTTCACCCACGGCCCGCAGCCGGGCGCGGTCGAGCGCGCGATCGGCGTCGAGGCGTTCGACGAGCTCGCGGTCATGGTCGACACGTTCCGCCCGCTCGACCTCTGCGAGCCCGCGCTGGGCATCGAGGACGCGGGCTACGCCTGGACCTGGGCGAACAACCCGCCTAGTGCTCGATGACCTTCGACGGGGTCACCCGGCAGACCACCCGGGTGACCCCGGGCACCTTCTCGGTGAAGGGGACCCCGTCATAGGCGAGGGAGAGCTCGTTGATCAGCTCGGGTCCGCCCTCCTCGGTGAGGGTGACGGTGCCGCGCACCTCGACGTACCGGTACGGGTTCGCCGGGTCGTACACGCAGATCGACACCCGCGGGTCCCGCTCCATGTTGCGGGTCTTCCGGCGGCCCCGGATGGTCGAGAAGACCAGCTCGTCGCCGTCATACCTGGCCCAGATGACGCTGGACTGCGGCCCGCCGTCCGGGTTGACGGTGCCCAGCACCAGGAACGCCTTGCGGTCGAGCAGCGCGCGGAGGGTGTCGTTCACTCAGGCCTCTTTCTGCACGGGGTAGATCAACGCTACGGCGGTGGCCGCGAGCCCCTCACCCCGGCCGGTGAATCCGAGCCCGTCGGTGGTCGTGCCGGACAGCCGGACGATCCCGCCGAGCGCCTCGCGCATGGTCTTCTCGGCCTCCGCGCGGCGCTTGCCGACCTTGGGGGCCACCCCGATGACCTGCACCGACACGTTCCCGATCTCGAAACCGGCGTCGCGGACCAGCCGGGCGGTCTCGCGCAGCAGGGTGACGCCCGAGGCGCCGGCCCACTCGGGCCGGCCGGTCCCGAAGTTCGCCCCGAGGTCACCCAGCCCGGCCGCGGACAGCAGCGCGTCGCAGATCGCGTGGGCGACGACGTCGCCGTCGGAGTGCCCGGCGAGCCCGTCGACGCCCTCCCACCTGAGCCCGGCGACCCAGCAGTCGCGGCCCTTTTCGAAGGCGTGGACGTCCGTCCCGGTACCGATCAACATCACTTCGCGAGGGTACGACGATTGGTGCACAACCGTGAACTTCCGGTTGCCGAGTTGTCATCGGACTCGGCAGGAAGGCGATCCGGGCCTAGGCTGGGTCGGGTGCGCAGCGAACTGACGACCCCGAAGAGCCCCCAGCCGTGGTGGCGCACCGGAGCCGCCTTGCGCTTCGGCGCCCTGGCCTTGCTGGTGGCGACCATGTTCGTGGTGATGATTGTGGTCGGCCCCGACCGCGCGTCACTCTCCCACGCGGTGAGCCCGGATCACCCGTTCGCTCCCGTGCTGGCCGTCTTCGGCACCGCCCTGCTGACGACCGCGCTGCTGCCCAGGACGCTGCTGTCGGCCGTGGGCGGCCTGCTGTTCGGCTTCTCCAGCGGCGCGATGTACATCCTGGTCGGCGTGACGCTGGGCGCCATCCTGGCCCACACCGTCGGGCGGTATCTCGGCCGCGAGTTCATGGCCCGGCACCTCCGCGGCCGCCTGTTGCTGATCGAGCAGGCCGTGGCCAAGCGCGGCATCCTGGCCGTGGTGATTTCGAGGATGATCCCGCTCGTACCGTTCGGCGTCTCGAACTACCTGTTCGGCACGACCCGGGTCCGGCTGCTGCCGTTCATCAGCGGCACGATCCTGGGCGCGATGCCGGCCACCCTGGCCTACGCGGCCCTGGGCTCGGCCACGGCCCGCGGCGACGCGGCCGGCATGTCGATCGCCGGCGTGGTGATCCTGACCCTGGGCATCGGCGGCTCGATCGGCAGCCTGCTGGTCTGGCGCCGCCGCCCCCGCAAGCACCACGCGCCGAAGACGGCCCCGATCTCCCCGGCCGCCCCTGCGACGGCCTGACCCGCGTCGCCCATCAAGCTTGATGCATCAGTTCTGATACATCGGCCCTGATACATCGGCCCTGATACATCAATTTTGATGCATCAGTCTGGATGCATCAGACCTGATGCGTCACGGAAAGTCACGGCCCAGGGACTACACGCAGTAGTCGGCAACCCGGCCAGCTACCGCCCGCAGATGCGGTCATGATCGATGGAAGCCTCTGGTCGCCATCACAGCCGGAACTCTCCATCGATCATGGAACGACCTAGAGCAGCAGCTCCGCGATCGACAGGTCGAACGGCCGCGTGATCTTCAGCGCGGCCTCGGAGCCCGGCACTGTCTGCACCGTCACGCCGAGCTGCTCGGCCAGGCCCGCGTCGTCAGTGTGGTCGTCCACGGCGGCCTCGTGGGCCTTCAGGAGTACGTCGCGGCGGAAGCCCTGCGGGGTCTGCACCGCCCGCAACGAAGACCGATCGACCGTGCCCAGCACCGCCCCCGAATCGTCCACCCGCTTGATGGTGTCGACCACCGGCAGAACGGGTATGACCGCGGCGTGCCCCCCACGGACCGCTGCCGCCACGTCCTCCACCAGCGACGGTGGAGTGAGGGCGCGCGCCGCGTCGTGGACGAGCACGATGTCGAAAGAGGCCGGCACGGCGGCCAGGGCGAGGGCCACGGAGGCCTGCCGGGTCGCGCCGCCCGCGACGACCACCACCGCACCATTGGGGAAGGCGATCGGCGCGAGCAGCGCTTCCACGTCGCTCACGGCGTCCGGCGGGGCGGCCACCACGATGCAGCCCACGCTGGGAGCGGCGGCAACCCGCCGCACCGCATGAACCAGGAGCGGCTCGCCGCGCAGGAGTCGAAGTGCCTTGGGGCCGCCGGGTCCGAGTCGGATCCCCATACCGGCCGCAGGCACGAGGACCGCGACGTCACCACGCACACTGGGGTGCGCCGTCACGTCGCGGTCCTCGGTCGAAGGGATAGCCAGGCTGGAATGTCAGGCCTCGGTCAGCACCTTGTCGAGCAGCGTCTCCGCCTCGTCCTTGGTGCTCTTCTCAGCGAGCGCCACCTCGCCGACAAGGATGTCCCGAGCCTTGGCGAGCATGCGCTTCTCGCCGGCCGACAGACCACGCTCGCGATCGCGACGCCAAAGGTCACGCACGACCTCAGCGACCTTGAGCGGATTGCCGGAGGCCAGCTTCTCCAGATTCGCCTTGTAACGCCGCGACCAGTTGGTCGGCTCCTCGGTGTGCGGAGCGCGGAGGACGTCGAAGACCTTCGTCAGGCCTTCTTCGCCGACCACCTCGCGCACGCCGACGATCTCGGCGTTTTCGGCGGGCACCCGCACCGTCAGGTCACCCTGAGCGACCCTGAGGACGAGATACTGCTTCTCCTCGCCCCTGACGACCCGAGTCTCGATTGCCTCGATGAGTGCGGCCCCGTGGTGGGGGTAGACAACGGTCTCGCCGACACTGAAAACCATAGGTTCGAAACCCCTTTCGCTGTGTCTAGGGTAACACGGTCACGCGCTGTCGTCCCACCCCAGCGACAGGCATTCGCGCAGGTCAGAACACATGTGAGTCCCCTTTCTCCCGCTTGACAGGAATCGTGGAACCTGCTGTGTAATGGATCAACAACCCGCAGCACCCACAAATGACCTGCCAGTCGGACATATCGGATTGATTACGGCAAGTGTCTACCTCCACCTCTCCAGTATCCCAGATCGCCACGCTGAGTAACGCCACCAGCGGCGGAGCGTCGAAAAACGCGCACACATCTCGATGAACGCCCTCTGGCGCGCAGGCGCCGCGTGAGGGAAAGTTGAGGCAGGTGCGAGGAGAACAGCGATGGGCACGCTGCGCGGAGACAACGGCGGTGGCGATCGACCGCAAGAAGGTGGTGGCCTGCCTGACCTCCCACCTGAGTGGGGCACGATCATCATCCCCGACGATCCCGGTGCGCTCGATGACGAAGGCGCTAAGATCCGTCGACAGTTCCGCCGCGCCTCCGTCCGCCGCCGCTGGCGCCGCCTGCTCCACCTCGCCCCCGAGCCCGTGCGCCGGACCACCGACGACTCGCCCGGCCTCGCGGTGCCGCTGCTGATCATGTCGATCGCGGTCATCGCGACGCTTGTGAGCCTGTTCGCCGTGGCCTGGCCCGGACACGCGCCCCGGACCACCCCACACGTCGCCTCGCCGAGCAGTGCGCCGGTGGCGGTATCACTGGCCGGGCTGACCCTGTTCGACGCGGCGGGCACCGCGATCTCGATCAAGGACGTCGCGCCGGCGATCATCCTGCTCGTCGAGGGCTGCAGCTGCGAGCACCTCATCACCACCACTGTGGACGCCGTTGGCGCCGGCGCCTCCCCGAAGCCCGGAAAACCCACCACCGTTCTCGTCGTGGCCACCCGGGTCCCCACCCTGCCGATCGGCCTGGACACGGCGGTGCCGGTCAAGGCCGCCGCCGACCCGAACAACTCGGTGCGGGCCGCGGTGCCGGCCCTGACCGCCGACCGCACCACGTCGGCCGTGCTCGTCGACTCCACGGGCAAGGTCACGAAGACCTCCCGCAACGTCACCAGCACGACCGACTTCGTCGACGACCTACAGACGCTGCATTAACGCAGCAACACGCCGTACAAGGTCAATCCCGGCCCGAAGGCCAACATCATCGTCGTCCGCGGCGGGCCCGCGGCCCGGCGGCGCAGCGCGTCCAGGATCAGCAGCACCGTGGGCGACGAGCAGTTCCCGTGCGCTGCCAGCGTGCCGCGCGACTCGGCCAGCGCCGCCTCGGGCAGGGCCAGCTCGTCCCGCACGACGTCGAGGATGCGCGGGCCGCCCGGGTGCACCGCCCAGCCGTCCACATCGGACAGCGTCAGCCCGTGCCGGTCGAGCAGGCCGCCGACCAGGTCGCCGACGTAGATCGACAGCACGTCGGGCACCTTCGGCGACAGGCCCATCCGGAAGCCGAGGTCGGTGACGTCCCAGGTCATGAGGTCCGCGGTCGCGGTGTCGGTGACCGCGGCGATGTCGGCCACCCCCGTGCCCGCCTCGCCCGGGACCAGCACGATCGCCGCCGCGGCATCGGAGAACAGCGCGTGCGCCACGATCTGCTGCGGATCATCGCTCGGCGGTTGTACGTGCAGGCTGGTCAGCTCCAGGCAGAGCAGCACGGCCGGCCGGCCGCGCGAGGCGACGTAGTCCGACGCCGCCCCCAGCCCGGGCAGCGCCGCGTAGCAGCCCATGTGCCCGATGAACAGCCGCTGGGTGGTCGGCGCCATGCCCAGGTCGCGGGCCAGCAGGATGTCGAGGCCCGGCGTGGCGTACCCGGTGCACGAGCAGACGACGAACAGCCCGATCTCGTCGGGGCGCAGCCCGGCCGCGTCCAGCGCGCTGCTGACGGCGTCCTTGCCCAGCGGCAGCGCCTCGGCGAGGTACCGGATCATCCGCTGCCCCGTCGACCAGTTCGACGCGTCCTCGATCAACGGATTGACCGCGCCGTGCCGGGAGACCACGCCGGAGTTGGCGAAGATCCGCTTGGCCAGCCCCTTGCGCGGGGAGCCGTTGTAGTGCCGCTCGAAGTAGCCTGCCCACACCTCGTCCTGGCGCATCGGGTCGGGAAAGGTCACGCCCATCCCCGCTATGGCGGCACCCGTCACGGAATCCCCTTCCTGCCGCGCCCCTGGTAGAGGATCGCGGTCGTGAACGTCGGCACGATCGGCACCGCATTGCGGCGGGTCACCAGCCAGCGGGTCAGCGCCGGCAGGGTCGGACGGATCCCGCGCACGTCGAGCGGCACGCCATGCTTGGCGCACTCGTCCCGCAGCCGGCCCGGGTCGACGAACAGCGCAGGGTCGTGGATGCCGCGCACGACCGGCATCACGAACTCGGCCAGGCGTACCGCGACCAGCCTGGCCAGGGTTGTGTCGTTGATCGTGTCGAGGACGAGCCAGCCGCCCGGGCGCAGCACCCGGCACGCCTCGGCGATCACCCCCGGCACGTCCGGCACGTGCTCCAGCAACTCACCCGCGCTCACCACGTCGACGCTCGCGTCGGCGAACGGCAGCCGTGTCGCGTCGGCCCGCACCGGCACCACACCGTGCGCCGCCGCCTGCTCCAGGCCGGAGACGACGAGGTCGACGCCCACGTGCCGGTACCCCTTGTCCGCCACGTGCGGGGCGAGCAGCCCGCCGCCACAGCCGAGGTCGAGCAGGACCGCCCCGTCCCGCTCGGCGGGCGGGATCAGGTTCGCCCGGGCGCGCGCCAGCCAGTACAACATGGACAGCGGGCTGCCGGGGCGCCACCATTCGCCGGCCAGGTCGTCGTACTGACCCGGGTCGTTGCGTGCGCGCCGCACCGCTGGCATGGAACGAGCCTGACATGGAACCCCTCCAGCGGCCACACTTGCCGGGTGTCGGTTGCGATCTCGCTCCTGCGCTCCAGCCACCCCGAGCCCGCCGCCGGGGTGACCGCGGTCGCCGCCCTGCTGGCGATCGGCCTCGATCGGCCCTGGCCCGGCGTCGTCGCGACGGCGGCCACGGTACTGGCGAGCCAGCTCTCGATCGGATGGGTCAACGACGCCGTCGACGCGCCCCGCGACGCCGCCGTCGGCCGCACCGACAAGCCCGTCGCCGCCGGGAGGCTCTCCCGCCGGCTGGTCGGGGCGCTCGGCGCGGCCGCGGCCGTGGCCTGCGTGCCGCTCGGGTTCCTGTCCGGCTGGCAGGCCGGCCTGGTCGCGACGCTCGCGCTCGCCTCGGCCCTGCTCTACGACTGGCCGCTCAAGTCCACGCCGGTGTCGGTCCTGCCGTACGCGGTGTCGTTCGCGTGCCTGCCCGCGTTCGTGGCGCTGGGCGCGGGCCGGACGCCGCCGTTGTGGCTACTGGCGGCCGGTGGGCTGCTCGGGGCCGGGGCGCATTTCGTCAACACCCTGCCCGACCTGGACGACGACGTTCGCACGGGCGTGCGGGGCCTGCCGCAGATGTTCGGGCGCGCCGGGTCGCTTTTTGCGGCAGCGGTACTGCTGCTGAGCGCGACGGCGGTCCTGGCGTTCGGTCCGCCGGGGCCACCGGCGCTGCTTTTCTGGCCGGCCCTCGCGCTCGCCCTGATCGCATTGTCGTTCGGCTGGTACTCCATGCGCCGCGATCCGTCCTCCCGGGTCCCCTTCCTCGCCGTTATCGCGGTAGCGCTCATCGATGTGGTGTTTTTGCTGGTCAGCGGCCTGCGACTGGACTGACGTCACATTGTTCAGGGTGCGCGTGATCAGCAGATCAAGGGCATCTAGGCTGTAGTGCGGCCACCCGTTGATGGGACACCAGATGGAGGACCCAAGGTGACGCGTTCGACTCCGGCTACGCCGCTGGCTCGCCGCCGCACGGTGCTGGGCGCCGCGCTCCTGGCTTCCGCCGCGCTGAGCGTGGGCCTGCTCTCCGCCTGCGGAGCCGGTCAGATCACCGGAACCGACACCCAGGTCGCCGCCGTGCCGGGCGTGGCCGTGAACAGCGCCGACGGGCTGATCGCCGTCCGGGACGCCATGATCGTCTACGCCGACGGGTACAAGGCCGGCTCGACGGTGCCGCTGAGCGTCCGGATCTTCAACAACGCCACGCAGCCGGTGAAGCTCACCGGGGTCAGCGTCGGAACCGGCGGCACGGTCGTGCTGGTCGGCGCCGCGCAGGCCGCCGCCGCCGCGCCTTCGCCGACCCCGACCAACACGTCGCCGTCGCCGTCCCTGTCGACCTCGCGCAAGCCGAGCGGCTCGCCGTCGAACGTCGCGTCGGCCAACGCCGCCCCGTCGACCACGGCGCCGTCGCCCGCCCAGGCGCCGGCCGGCGCCACCGACATCAACATCGCGATCCCGGTCGCCGGTTTCGTGGCCCTGAGCCCCGACACCAAGACGTATCTCGCGATCAGCAAGCTCACCGACGCCCTCGAGGCGGGCGCCGCCCAGGCGAACGTGGTGCTCACCTTCACCTACGCCGACGGCAAGACCACCACGGCCACGCTCCCCGAGCTCCCGATGTCGCCGCCGCTGACCCCGCTGCCGAAGCCGAGCGCGGTCGTGCAGAACGAGGAGCACGGCGAATAGCGTTTCTGTCATACCCGTCGGCTAGCTTTCGGGTGTGACGAAGGCGAAGAGCGCGGCTTACGAGTGCGACGTCTGCGGGCATCGGCCGCCGAAGTGGACCGGCCGGTGCCCGGAGTGCGGTGAGTGGGGCTCGGTCATCGAGTCCGCCGCCGGCCCGGCCGGCCCCGTCGCGCTCCGCGCCGTCCCGTCCCGCGCCCCGCTGGAGCCGGCCCGCCCGATCGCCGAGATCAGCGCCGCCCCGGCCAAGGCCCGCCCGACCGGCGTCGGCGAGTTCGACCGGGTCCTCGGCGGCGGCATCGTCCCCGGCGCCGTCGTCCTGCTGGCCGGCGAGCCCGGCGTCGGCAAGTCCACCCTCCTGCTCGACGTGGCCCAGCAGTGGGCCAAGCACGGCGACACCCCGTCGCTGGTCGTCAGCGGCGAGGAGTCGGTCAGCCAGGTCCGCCTGCGCGCCGAGCGCATCGGCGCCCTGCACGAGCGGCTCTACCTGGCCGCCGAGTCCGACCTCTCCGCCGTCCTCGGCCACCTCGACGCCGTCAAGCCCGGCCTGCTCGTCCTCGACTCGGTCCAGACCGTCTCCGCCCCCGGCACCGACGGCGTGGCCGGCGGCGTCACCCAGGTCCGCGCCGTCACCGCCGCCATGGTCGCCGTCGCCAAGGAGCGCGGCCTGGCCACCATCCTGGTCGGCCACGTGACCAAGGACGGCAACGTCGCGGGCCCGCGCGTCCTGGAGCACCTCGTCGACGTGGTCCTCAACTTCGAGGGCGACAAGCACTCGTCGCTGCGCATGGTCCGCGGCCTGAAGAACCGCTTCGGCGCCGCCGACGAGGTCGGCTGCTTCGAGATGCACGAGGGCGGCATCACCAGCCTCCCCGACCCGAGCGGCCTCTTCCTCACGCGCTACGCCGACGCCGTCTCCGGCACCTGCGTCTCGGTCGCCATGGAGGGCCGCCGCGCCCTGGTCACCGAGGTCCAGACCCTGATCGGCGCCCAGATGCCCGGCTCACCGCGCCGCACGGTCTCCGGCCTCGACTCGGCCCGCCTGGCCATGGTCCTGGCCGTCCTCCAGCGCCGCGCCCAGATCCAGCTGCACGACCGCGAGGTCTACGCGGCCACGGTCGGCGGCCTCCGCGTCACCGAGCCCGCCGCCGACCTGGCTCTCGCCCTGGCCGCCGCCTCCGCCGCCCACGACCTCCCGATGCCCCCCGACCTGGTCGCCATCGGCGAGGTGGGCCTGACGGGCGAGGTCCGCCGCATCGGCGCCGTCCCCCGCCGCCTGGCCGAGGCCGCCCGCTTGGGCTTCCGCTTCGCCCTGGTCCCACCCGGCTGCGGCCCGGCCGCCACGGGCGTCACACCACCGGGCATGCGCGTCCTGGAGGTGGGCGACATCCGCACCGCCCTCCACTACGCGGTCAAGGCCACAGCCGAGTCCACCGACGACTGACCCACCCACCCCACGCGGTGGGCTCCGTCCACGCGCAGCCCCATCCGCCCGGACCCTCCGTCCGCTCGGAGCCCAGTCCGCCCGGACCCTCCGTCCGCACGGGGAGCTCCGTCCACGCGGGGAGCTCCGTCCGCCACCGGACACCGAACAACGCCCACTGCGCCCGGGGATCTCGACCTGCACGCTTTTCGCCGGCGGGTCGACGAACCGCGCCACTGCGCCTGGGGTCTCGACCTGCACCGAGCGCAGTGGCACTGTCGCCGGCGGGTCGGCGGACCAGCGCGCCGGTCGACCAGGAATCTCCGCACCCCCAACGGATGCGCTTCCGCACCCACGTCGGCCCTCCCGGACCGGCACCTCGACGGCCGCCGGACACCGCTCGGCCCTCGCCCCGCCGATCTTGGAGTTGTGGTCCCGGAAATATCCGATAAAGGGGACAAATTCAGGACCAAAGGTCCAAGATCGCGTGCGCCATCCCGCAGCCAGCACACCGCTCCTCGGCCGACATATCCGAAATGTCGCCCACCATCAGCGCGCGGCCCCCGTCAGCCTCATGATCGTGGGAAACATCTGGTTGCCAGGACAGCCAGATGTTTCCCTTGATCATGGGGAGCCGTGATCCATGGAGTGTTCTGGTTGCTATGGCAGCCAGGACGCGCCATCGATCATGAGCTTGGTAGGTGGTTCTTCATGTGGACCTCGTCCGGGGCGAACGCCGCCAGTGAACTCATCTGGCTCTCCGGGCCGCCGGCGAAGTCGCGCAGGCGGACCGCCACGTCGTAGTGGCCGGCGCGGCGGGCGTCCGACTTTGCCAGTTCGCGCAGCACGCTCCGGTCGGGCCAGGCCGGGTTCGTCCCCGTGCGGTCCAGGCTTGCGCGCAGGCCGATCACCAGGTACCGCTCACCCTCGATCTCCACCATCGACACCTCGGCCACCCGCGACCACGGCAGGACCAGCGTACGAATCCAACCCGGGCGGACCGTCAGGGCGAAGTGGTTGGCGCCGACGCGCGGGCGGCGGGCCACCGACAGGACCGCCGGGACGACGCCGACGCAGGCGACCGCGAGCATCCAGATCGGAGCGTCGGCGAGCGGGTTGTGGGCGCCCGAGTCGAGCACCGCGGGCTCGCCGGCGAAGAGCGCACGGACCAGCAGGACGGCCAGGGTCGCGCAGACCGCGTACCACGCCAGGGTCGACAGGGATCGGGATGGGAAGCTGCGCCGCCACTCGATCCATTCCGAACCGGCCATTCATCACGATCCATCGAGCGATGGCATCCGCCCACTGTACGGGCTGGGTCGATACCGCACCAGCACCGTACGTCCGACGATCCGTAGACTGTGCAGGTGCCGATTGACCGCGAGCCCACCCGGGCCGGCGCCAACACCGGCCTCATCGGGGGCTGGGCCGCCGCGCTGCCCGGCGCCGACCCAATGCGTGCCACCCTTGCCCTGATGGCCCCCGGCACCGCCCTGCGGGACGGGCTGGAGCGCATCCTGCGCGGGCGCACCGGTGCCCTCATCGTGCTCGGCCACGACCGGGTGGTCGAGCAGATCTGCACCGGCGGGTTCCCGCTCGACGTCGAGTTCTCGGCGACCCGCCTGCGGGAGCTCTGCAAGATGGACGGCGCCGTCGTCCTGTCGAGCGACGGCACGCGCATCGTCCGGGCGGCGGTGCACCTCATGCCCGACCCGACGATCCCGTCCGAGGAGTCCGGCACGCGGCACCGCACGGCCGAGCGGGTCGCCAAGCAGACCGGCTATCCGGTGATCTCGGTCAGCCAGTCGATGCGGATCATCGGGCTGTATGTCAACGGGCAGCGCCACGTGCTCGACGACTCCGCCGCCATCCTGTCGAAGGCCAATCAGGCGCTGGCCACCCTCGAGCGGTACAAGCTGCGGCTGGACGAGGTCAGCGGGACCCTGTCGGCGCTGGAGATCGAGGACCTGGTGACGGTGCGTGACGCCGTCGCCGTGGTGCAGCGCCTGGACATGGTGCGGCGGATCGCGGACGAGATCGCCGGCTACGTGGTCGAGCTGGGCACCGACGGGCGGCTGCTCGCGCTGCAGCTCGAGGAGCTCATGGCGGGCGTCGAGGCCGACCGCACGCTGGTGATCCGCGACTACACGCCCAGCGGGCGGCGCACCCGGTCGTCGGACGACGCGCTGGAGGAGCTCGACGCACTGTCCGCCACCGAGCTGATCGACCTGGTCGCGGTGGCGAAGTCGCTGGGGTATCCGGGGGCGAGCGACGCCCTCGACGCCGCGGTGTCCCCGCGCGGGTTCCGGCTGCTGGCCAAGGTGCCGCGGCTGCCGAGCCCGGTCGTCGACCGGCTGGTCGAGCACTTCGGCAGCCTCCAGCGCCTGCTGGGCGCCACGGTGGAGGACCTCCAGGCCGTGGACGGCGTCGGCGACGCCCGGGCGCGCGGCATCCGCGAGGGGCTGTCTCGCCTGGCTGAGGCGTCGATCCTCGAGCGCTACGTCTAGCGGCCTCGACGAAAGCCCCGACTCAAGCCCCGGCAAGGGCTAGGTCAGCTGGACCGTCACCGGTTCGCTGATCTTGGTGTCGAGGCGGCCGATCAGCTGGTACTTGCCGGCGGGCGGAGCCTCGCGGTTCTCGCAGCCGTTGTCGGTCGCCTTGCCGTTCCACGTGTTGCTGTACTCCACCTCGATGCCCGGCTTGAGCGTCCTCAGCTCACTGCCGTGCGGGGGGTCGCACTTGTCCGAGGACCAGATCTTCGACCCGCCGGACTGGAGGTACAACTCCTGATAATCGGCGCCGACGTCACGGGCGCAGTCGTGGTTGGAGATGTTCTTGATCCGCAGGAAGAACTTCAGGTAGGCGCCACGGAACTGCGCCGGCTGCTCCGGCGCCGCGGTGAGCGACAGGTCGGCGTCGGCGCACAGCGGGACCGTCGACGTGACGGTCGGTGCGGCCGAGGACGCCGACGGAGAAGCCGACGGAGAAGCCTCGCCCGTCGTCGGCACCTGGATCGTCGGTTCAGCGGAAGTGGAAGCCGACGAGGTGGTCGGGGCGGCCCCCGAAGCGTTGCCGGAGGTCTTGTTGTCGCTCGGGTCGTTGCCGCCGCCGCAGGACGTCCACAACATGAGCACGACGATCAGCAGCACCCCGCCCACAATCGCGCGGCGCCGCCAGTAGACGCCAGCAGGCAGCGGGCCAACCGTCATTTTCATGATGCACTCACCGTATCGGGGGAACGCTCAGTGATCGGCGAGGCGCGCCGTGAACTCCGCTCAGAGATAGACCTTCCGGGCGTACACGGCGTGGGCGCCCGCGACACGATCGAGAAACAGCAGGCCGGCGCAGTGGTCGATCTCGTGCTGGAGCGCGCGCGCCTCGAAGGCATCCGTGGTGATTTGCGTCTCTTCGGTACTGCCGGGAGCGTACCCGGCCACGACGATCCGGTTGGCCCGTTTCACGTCCCCGGTGAGGTCCGGGACCGACATGCAGCCCTCGCGGCCCTTCTGCCACTGGGACGCCTCGACGATCCGCGCGTTGCACAGCACGAACGCGCCATGGGTCGTGCGCGCCTTCGGATGGCCGGTGACGTCGACCGCGAACACCTGCGCGCCGACCCCCACCTGCGGCGCGGCCAGGCCGACGCAGCCGGGCGAGACCTTCACGGTCGCGAGCAGGTCTGCCGCCAGCTGGAGGATCTCCGGCGCCGTGGGGTCCACGGTCTCACCGGGCGTCGACAGTACCGTCGAAGGCGCCCGGACGACCGGCAACACCACGCCCTCGGGGAGCGTCACAGCAGGTCCGCTTCCGCCGCACGGAACGTGGCCTCGACGCCGAGCCGCTCCGCCGCCGCCGTGAGCGCCGCGCCCAGCGCCTCGACGTCGACCCGCTCGGGCACGTCGACCTCGGCCACGACGACGTACAGCTGGCCGGCCAGCCGGGTCGTGAGGTCCGTGATGTTGCCGCCGGCCTCGGCCAGCGTCCGGCTCAGCGACGCGACGATGCCCAGCCGGTCGGCGCCGTGGACGGTCAGCACGTGGTGGCTGCCGGTCGCCTCGTACGTCGGCTCCTCGACCACCCGGCGGACGGTGACCAGCAGGGTCCGGCCCTCGGTCAGCGGTTCCAGCGCCGACTCGATCTCCTCGACGGTGGGCGGCCCGACGCAGACCAGCGTCATCGCGAAGTGGCCCCGCAGCCGGGTCATGGTGGAGTCGGTCAGGTTGAGGCCGAGCCGGGCCAGGATCTCGGCGACGTCGGCGATGATGCCGGGCCGGTCGTGCCCGATGACGGTGACGGCGTACTCGTTCACTCGCTTATCCTTGCGTATCGCTACCTCCGCCATCGCAGAGACCGTCACCGCGTGGTACCACGCCAACGCCCGCGACCTCCCCTGGCGCCAGCCGGACGCCACGCCGTGGGGCGTGCTCGTCAGCGAGGTCATGCTCCAGCAGACCCAGGTGTCGCGGGTCGAGCCGGCCTGGCACCGCTGGATGGAGCGCTGGCCGACGCCGGCCGACCTGGCCGCCGACCCGCCCGGCGAGGCGATCCGGGCGTGGGACCGGCTGGGGTACCCGCGCCGCGCCCTGCGCCTGCACGCCTGCGCCGCCGCGATCGTCGAGCGGCACGACGGCGAGGTCCCCGACGACGTCGACGCGCTCCTCGCGCTGCCCGGCATCGGCATGTACACGGCCCGCGCCGTCGCCGCGTTCGCGTTCCGCCAGCGCCACCCGGTCGTCGACACCAACGTGCGCCGCGTGGTGGCCCGGGCGGTCGAGGGCGCGGCCGACGGCGGCGCGGCCACGACCCCGGCCGACCTGCGCGCCGTCGAGGTGCTGCTGCCGGCCGACCACGAGGCTGCGGCGACCGCCTCGGTCGCGTTCATGGAGCTCGGCGCCGTGGTCTGCACGGCCCGCACCCCACGCTGCGACGAGTGCCCGCTGACGGCGGTCTGTGCCTGGCGGCTGGCCGGGTCGCCGCCGAGTGAGGGTCCGAGCCGGAGGACTCAGCGGTACCACGGGACGGATCGATATGTCCGCGGACTCATCATGGCGGTCCTGCGGGCTGCCGACGACCCGGTGCCGCTCGGCGAGCTGGATCTTGTGTGGCCCGACGCTGAGCAGCGCGAACGGGCGCTCCACGGGCTGCTGTCGGACGGCCTGGTCCGCGAGCGGGCCGGCACCTTCACGCTTCCTGGATGACGGACGTAACTATTTGGATAGTTGCACGCCGTTCGGGTGGGTTTCTTCACCCCCACGACACCTCTCCGCCCGATACGCTGCGTTCGTGCTCATCGGTGTTAGGACCGCGCGTCGCCTCGCCATCGGCCTGACGATGGTCGCCGTGCTGGCCGCCTGCGACGACGCGGCGAAGGCCGGCCACTCGGCGGTGAAGAGCGCCGGCGCCTCGCCCGCGGTGTCGGTTGCGCCGTCACCGTCCACGGAAGCTCCTGTGCAGCCCGCCGGCTCCGCGCAGCCGTCCAAGAGCCCCACCGGTGCACCCGCGTCGTCGGCCCTGCCGCCGCCCGGCAGCGCCTACCAGGGGCGCCTGCCGAAGTTCGGCAAGCCGCCGGCGCCGCACCACATCAACGTGCCCGAGGGCGACAGCGCGCCGTGGCTGTCGCGGATCCCGACCGACCAGCCGGTCGCCTTCCTCACCATCGACGACGGCTGGATCAAGCGGCCCGAGGCGCTCGAGTTGTTCCGTGAGGCCGACGTGCCCGTGACGCTGTTCCTGACGATCAATGCGATCAAGGACGATCCCGCGTACTTCAAACGCCTCCAGGACGCCGGCGCCGTGATCGAGGCGCACACGATCAGCCATCAGAGCCTCAAGGGCAAGCCGTACAACTTCCAGCGCAAGGAGATCTGCGGCTCGGCCGACCAGTTGGGCCAGATGTTCGGGAAGCGCCCGACGCTCTTCCGCCCGCCGTTCGGCGAGAAGGACGCCACGACGATGAAGGTGATCCACGAGTGCGGCATGAAGGCCGGTCTCTTCTGGAAGGAGACGGTCGACAAGGGCATCGTGCGCTTCCAGGAGGGCAAGACGGTGCGGCAGGGCGACGTGATCCTGATGCACTTCCGCGACCGCTTCGTCGACGACTTCATCGCGGCCCTGCAGGCCATCGCCGCGGCCGGCCTGACCCCGGCCCTGCTGGAGGACTACATCCCCTGATAGGCGATCTTCAGCGCCGCTGCCGCCTCGGGTGACAGCGGCGCTTCGCTCTGCACGGCCGCCCGCAGCCCGCCCGGCACCGCGAACCACCCGGGCTTCCCGGCGACGGGCTGCACGAACGGCGGCAGGGCCACGAGGTCCTCGGTGAGGTCCAGCCGATCGGCCCGCCGCGCGTCGACGCCGGGCAGGTACGCGAGCTTCTGCACCAGCTCCCGATCGTCCCTGGCCAGCCCGTCGAGCACGGCGCCGACGAGGTACTGCTCCAGCGGCCCGTGAACCCGGGCCAGGCTTCGCAGCTTCGCCGCCCGCTCGGCCCGGCTCTTCTGCTGGGCCAGCCAGGCGGCCGCGAGCCCCACGGCCTGCGGCCACCCGTGCGTCAGCAGGTGCAGGTCGGGCGCGAGCGTGTCGGCCCCGGCCGCGTCGCCGAGCGCGGCCCCCAGCGCCTGGTACGTCTCGTCCTCGGCGAAGGACAGCTCCCGCGCCGTCACCGTCTGCCGCGCGTCGATCGGCAGCTGTGCCTGGGCAGCGACGACGACCCGGCGATTGGGAAGCGTGGTCAGCCACTCGACGTGGCGCTCGTCGGCTTCGTCCACGACGAGCGTCCCGCCGGCGGTGCTCCGGGCCGGGTCGAACTCAAGGTTGAGAAAGATTGCGCCGCGGGCCGCCGACCAGGCACTGAGCAGCGTCGACTTGCCGGCTCCGGCCCCGGCGACGACGAGCGTCACCCCACGGTCGACCCGGTCGAGCCGCTCCAGGAGCGCACCGCGGGAGATGGGCGGCACCGCGGGCCGGCGCCCGAACCGTGCGGGGCCAGACCCGAGGCGCTCCTTACCCACGCCCGGCAAGATAGCCTGCCGTCGCTCGTTCCGGGGCCCCCGCCCGGTCAATCGGCCTCATGGCACGACCGTTTCGCTCCGAACGACTGAACACGGCGAGCCGCAGACACGACCGCCGCCCACCGTCCGCCCGGCCACCCGGTTCCCGGGACAGCCTCGCCCCAGGCCGAAGACATCGACTCCCACCGCGCAGCACGGCTGTGCCGCTTCCCCACCCGGACGCCGCTGAAACCAGGGAATTCCTACCGATGGGGTGAACCGCCGCCTCACCCTCGGCCGACCGGCCCCTGCTTCATGATCAAGGGAAGAAACTGGCTGCCCCGGCGGGCTCAACTGGTGGTTGCAACACCCGAGGCATGATCGATGTGATTGGGGTGTTGTAGCTGGTGGCTGGTCGGTTGACGTTGGAAGAGCGGGAAGAGATCGCGGTCGGGTTGGCGGCTGGTGCGGGGTGGCGGGAGATCGGGCGGCGGTTGGGCCGGGCGCCGTCGACGATTTTGCGGGAGGTTGAGCGGCACT
>NZ_JBEXCY010000048.1:0-64680 GCF_040605515.1 Dactylosporangium sp. NPDC005572
GCGTCGGCTCGGCCCACACCTCGATCTTCGTCAGCGTGCGGGTGAGCAGGTCCTTCGCGTGCTCGTCGCCGTCCGCCGCCCGGCGCAGCTGCTCGCCGTCGACGATGATGAGCAGCGCGTCGGCCGCGGCGACCTTCTCGGACAGGTCGTGGCGCAGCTCGTCGATGTCCGGCAGCTCGGTATTCTGCAGCAGCGCCTCGCCCGAGTAGTCCCAGTAGCCGATCCGCAGGACCGGCCGGTGGACCTCGCCCTCCGCGACGCTGCAGGTGAACTCGTACCGCGTCAGGTGCGCACCCGTGGTCGAGTCGGGCCACTCGGACCCCGGCCGGCGGATCGTGTCGGCCCAGTTCTCCAGGTGGGTCCGCGGGCCGCCGTCGGACAGCGTGAGCCGGAACGGCTGCCCGTCGTGGGTCCGGCGCAGCCGGTCGTACATCTGGGCGAGGAACGTCGTCTTGCCCGAGCCGGGCCCGCCCAGCGCGACGACACTGAAGCTGGGCATCGGCCCCCACGCGTGGGCGAGACGGCCGGCCTGGCCGCCCCGGTCGCGCCGGTCCGGGCCGCCCTCGCTGTCGTCGCCCCCGTCCGGCCCGGCCGGCGGCGCCTGCGCACCGAAGTCGGCGACCGGCGGCCGGTACGCCGCGCCCGCGGACTCCACCCGGGACGCCAGCGTGTACGTGGCCCGCCCGAACGGCAGGTGGTCGTCGCCGGCGATCGGACGGAACTGCGGCGCCTGCTGCTCGCGGTGCAGGGCGGCCGACAGCAGCAGCGCGTCGGCCGCCCGGTCCCGCTCGTTGCGCCGCTCGGCCCGGCCGATCTCCGCGTGCTCCTCGGACTCGTCGGCCCAGTTCATCGCCTGGTCCTCCTCGACCATGGAGCGGGCCTTGTGCTTCTGCTCGCCCAGCCGCGCCTCCGCCCGCACCAGCCGGTCGTAGGTCGTGCTGCCGGTGAACTTGGCGATCGCCGGCGCGCAGTCGATGAGGATGAGCAGGAGGCGGATCGCCCAGGTGGCGATGAGCAGCGAGAAGTGCTCGGCCGCGACGCTGTTGAGGGCCTCGATCCGCTCCAGCAGGCCGCCCTTCTTGTTCTCGTCCGCGCTCCAGTCGGCGAGCCTCCTGTTGATCTCCTCGGTCCGCTGCCGGTCCGCCTCCGCCTGTTTGCCGGCGACGGCCTGGTTGGCCGTGTCCAGGGCCTTGCGCAGGTTCGCGTCCTCGGCGGCCAGCCGGTCGCGGTTCGCCGTGGTCTCGTTGAAGACCCCCGTCAGGAGCTTGCAGACGTCGCCGTTGCCGTGGGGGCTGCCGTCGAGGCCACGGCACTCGTTGTTCATCTGGCCCCGGGCGGCTTCGACGTCCTCGTTGGCCTTGGTGAGCGCCGCGGCCGAGGCGGTGACGGCCTGCTGCGCGGCGTCCCTGGTGTTCTCGGCGGTCTCGACCGCGTTCGACTGCGGGATCGTGACGTCCTTGCAGTCGGCCTGGCGCTCCGCGGGGACCGGCGCGGCGTCGGAGGCCGGGTTGCACTGTTCGAGCAGGCTGCGCCGGGCCTCCGCGGCATCGACGCGGATCTTGGTGAGCTGCTCGGTGACCGCGGTCTCGAAGACCTTGAGCACGACGGGCTCGGCGATGACGACGCCGAACACGAGGGCCATCAGCAGCCGGGGCGCGATCGTGGCCACCCGGCGCAGGCCGTGCTCGGGCAGCGGGCTGGAGACGATCCACCGGTCCAGGTTGAAGATCAGGACGCCCCAGAAGAGGGCCGGCGCGGCGACGACGTACCACGGCTGGTCGAACGCGATCATCAGGGCGAGCGTCGACGACCCGACCGCCATCATCGCCGTGAAGAGGACGAAACCGCCCATGCCGGTGTAGCGGGCCCGGTCCACCTTGGCCCAGGCGAGCAGGTCCTCGTGCACGCCGGCGCAGCGGCGCAGCAGCCGGCCGACGTTGAGGCGACCCGGCAGGTCGGCGGGCGTGGGCTGGCCGGAGATCTTCGAGAACACCACGGCGCGCGCGGCGTCGGTGCCGCCCGTCTCGGGCATCCGCTGGTGGGGTATCCCGGGCTGCGCCGCGGCAGCGTCGAGGACGGTGCGGTCGAGGTCGCCGTCGTCGGCGAAGTGCGGCTGGTCAGGGGTCGCTGGCAACGGCTCGTCCTCAGCCCTCGGCCTTCGGGGTCAGGTCCAGGTACGCCAGCCGGGCGCGCATCCCGCGGATGCTCGGCGGCCGGATCTCGCAGTACTCGAAGATCATGTGCTGGAGCTCGGTGTACCCGATGTGGTACGTGCGGTAGCCGATGCGGCGGCTCCACAGCAGCGCGACGTAGCGCTCCAGCTCGGGGGAGATGTCGGTGATGTGGGCGCGGGCCGCGTACGCCGCGTCCCGGGTGCGGCACGCGAAGCCGAACCGCGCCACCCGGCCCGCCGGCCCCGGCTCGCCGAGGTCGAGCGCGAGCTCGAGGGAGCGCAGCGAGACGTCGACGAAGGAGACCGCGTGGGCCTGGGCGTACAGGTCGCGGGGGAAGCCGTCGCGGCCCTCGACGTGGAAGTCGCCGTGGACCGCCAGCACCCGGACCGTCCCCGAGTCACGATCGGGCGAGTGCGCCTTGCGGGTCCGCATCCACGCGCCCGGGTCCGGGAAGTCCGCGGGCGTGACGACGCGGCGAACCGGGAAGGCATCCACCGCTCGCGTCCTCTCTGATCGTCCCCTCGGATCCTATGAACCGGGGGCCGTCCAGACGGACGTTCGAACATCCAGGTACGCCAACCGTTCGATGCGTCCGACCCGGACGATCGGCCGATCGGTTCCGCGCTACTTGTGATAGTGGACCGGCCGGCTCCACAGCCGGTGCACCGCGCCGTCCTCGACCATCAGGCCGAAGCCGTAGCTGACGTCGCCGCTGTCGAAGACCGGCACGTCGACGTAGTAGTACAACGGGTCCTCCTCCAGCGGTCGCGGGGCGGTCGAGGCGTAGCGGCGCCGCAGTACCGACTCCGTATCCGCCAGCCGCGTGGCCTCGGCGGCGACGAATGCGCCGAGCACCTCGGCGAGGCCGTGGTCCTGCTCCTCGTCGCTGCGGCTGATGGCGAGGCCGGCGAAGTAGCCGTCCCTCAGCGGGTCGGCGGACTCCGCCACCCGCACCGCGAAGTCGCGCCGGTCGCCGACGCGCAGGAAGCGCAGGAGGTCGCCGAACCGCTGGGCGTCGAAGCGGTCGAGCAGCAGCAGCCCGGCCTGCGCCGTCCAGACCGAGACGCGGCGCGTCGCGTCGGCGAAGGTGCGGCCCCACAGCGGATGCCCGTACACGTGCTGCTGGCCCCAGTCGGCCGGCAGCAGGTCCTCGTCCGGCGGGACCGCCGGGTCCACCCGCACCACCACGCCGCCCAGCCGCAACTCTCCGATCACATCCCGGCACAATACCGGGCCCGGGCGGACCGTTGGTGT
Organism: Dactylosporangium sp. NPDC005572; assembly: GCF_040605515.1. NCBI lineage: Bacteria > Bacillati > Actinomycetota > Actinomycetes > Micromonosporales > Micromonosporaceae > Dactylosporangium > Dactylosporangium sp. NPDC005572. Next base: position 3,429 of record NZ_JBEXCY010000048.1, read on the forward strand.
GGTAAGAATCCCGCCATGGTGACGCTGGGCATCGATGTCGGGACGTTCTCGACGGTGGCCGTTCTCGGGCTCGACGGCGGCCGGGCGGTGTCGCTGCAGTTCGACGGCTCCCCGCTGCTGCCGTCGGCGGTGTGCCTCACCGACGGCGGGCTCGTCGCCGGCCGCGCCGCGCTCGAGGCGGCCCGCGGGCGGCCCGACGCGTTCGAGCCGCACCCGAAGGCCCGCATCGGCGACGCCCAGGTCCAGCTGGGCCCGCACACGGTGCCCGTCGCCGACCTCCTCGCCGCCGTGCTGCGCCGGGCCGCCGACGAGGCCGCGCGCGTGGCCGGCCGCCCCGCCGACCGGCTCGTGCTGACCCATCCGGCATCCTGGGACGGCCTGCGCCGCCAGGTCCTCGTGCAGGCCGCGGCCAACGCCGGCCTGCCGGCACCGGCGCTCGTCGCCGAGCCCGTGGCCGCCGCGAGAGCATTCGATCATGTGGTACCCCTGGGCGCCGGCATCCTCGTCTGCGACCTCGGCGCGGGCGGGTTCGACGCCGCGGTGTTGCGCCGGACGCCGGACGGTTTCGCGCTCGTCTCCGCCCAGGGCGCGCCGGACGCGGCCGGCCTGGACCTCGACGCGGCGATCGTCGTGGAGCTCGGCGCCGCCCACGCCGCCGCCGACCCGGCCGCCTGGCACCGCCTGAGCGAGCCGTCCACCCCGGCCGACCGCGCCGCCGCGCAGGCGTTCTGGGACGAGGTACGGCGGGCGAAGGAGACCCTGGCCGTCGCCCCCGCGGCGGCGGTAGCGGTCCCGATCCTGCAGATCCAGGCGACGCTCACCCGCCCGCAGCTGGACCAGCTCGCCCGCCCGCTGCTCGACCGCGCGGCGACCGCGGCCCGCCAGGCCGTGCACGCGGCCGGCCTGGCCCCGGCCCAGCTGGCGGCGGTCGTCCTCACGGGGGGCGGGAGCCGCCTCCCGCTCGCGGCCGCGGTGCTGCACCAGGCCCTGGGGGTGCCCCCGCGGCTGCTGCCCCAGCCCGAGCTCGTGGTCGCCTCGGGCGCACTGCTGGCCGCCGGCCGAGAACCCGCCGCGTCCGCCCCGACGCCGCCCGCGTCCGCCCCGACGCCGCCGGCGTCTGCCCCGCCGGCGTCTGCCCCGCCCGCGTCTGCGCGGCCGGTTTCGACGGTTGTCTCGCCGGTGTCGGCCCCGCCCGCGGCCGTGGTGTCGGCCCCACCTGCCGCCGCCGCGGTGTCATCGCCTCCGGCGTCGGCTGTCCCGGCGACGGTCTCCGCGGAGGCGCCGACGGCACCGTTCCAAGCAGAGTCCGCGCCCGCTCCAACCGCGGACGCCGCGCCCGCCGGCCCGTTCCCGCCGGTCGTCGCGCCTCCGGGTCCGTTCCCGCCGGTCGTCGCCCCGCCCGCCGGTCCGTTTCCGCCCGTGGTCGCCCCGCCCGCCGGTCCGTTCCCGCCCGTGGTCGCGCCGCCCGCGGGTACGTTCCCGCCGGGCGCCGCGCCCGCCGATGGCCCGCCGGCCGCGCCGTTCGCGGGCCAGGCGTCGTTCCCGGGCCAGGCGCCGTTCGCCGGGCAGGTGCCGCCGACGACGTGGCAGGCACCGCCCGCGCCGGGCGGGCGGCGTACGGGGCTGCTGGTCGCCGGCATCGCGGCCGCGGTGTTCGTCGTGGTCGCGCTGGTGGCCGGGGCGGTCATCGCCCTCCGGTTCGTCGGTGACGGCTCCGGCGACCGGCCCAGCGCGGGCGGCGCGGGCGGCGCGGGCGGGAGCTGCCGGCCCGCGGATACGACGAGTGCGTACCCGCCGCTGCTCACCGGGTTCGACCAGCGCCTCGCGACCGAGCCGAAGGTCACCGCCGGCAACGCCGACATCACCGCGCTCGGCAGGACCATCCTCATCGAGGGGCACTGCGCGGTGGTGAAGGCCGGTCAGACGGTCACCGCCAACTACGTCGGGGCGACCCTGCGCGACGGCAAGGTCTTCGACTCGTCGTGGCAGCACGGTACGACGTTGGACACCCTCGTCGGCGCTCGCGAGAAGGGCCTCCAGCAGGTGGTCATCGACGGCTGGGACCAGGGCCTGGTCGGCGTCAAGGTCGGCAGCCGGGTCCAGCTCGACATCCCGCCCCGGATGGCCTACGGGGAGTACCCGCCGCAGGGAGCCCCGACGGGCGCCCTGCGCTTCATCGTCGACGTGCTGAACGTCAAGGACTGACCCTGGACCTCCGTCCGGCAGCCCGCCACGACGGCCGCGGCCGACGTCAGCGCACGGCACAGCCGGCGACGGCGACGGGCGGCGCGCCGTTGACGACCATGCCCCAGCTCGTGCTGCCACCGGCCGGGACGGCGCCGTTGTACGCCTGGTTCGTCGCGGTCAGCTGCTGGCCGCTCTGCGACACCACGGCGTTCCAGGCGCTGGCCACTGTCTGCGTGCCGGGGAATGTCAGCCGGACGGTCCAGCCGGTCGACGGCGCGGTGCCGGTGTTGCGCACGGTGACGTCGGCCTGGTAGCCGCCGGACCACGAGTTGGTGACCGCGACGGACGCCGTGCACGTCGCGCCGCCGGAGGCGCTCGGGGACGCACTCGCGCTCGCACTCGGGGACGCGCTCGCACTCGTGCTCGGGGACGCGCTCGGGGAGGTGGTGCCGGTCGTGTACGTGACCGCGGTGTACGGCGCGCCGCACTGCGACGAGCACGCCGACGGCAGCGAGAACGCGTACTCCCGGCCGCCGAACAGCAGCGCGTCGGTGACGTCACGCACCCGGATGCGGAAGCTCGTGCCGCCCGACGTGGTGCCGCCGATGACGAACGACTGGCCCATGTCGCCGTTCATCGCGGCCGTCCTCCAGGCGCCGTCGGCGAAGTACTCCACGCCGTGCACACCGTTCGGCAGCCGCGACACCGCGATCGCCGGCCACCAGCGCTGCGCGCCGGCGAGGAAGCCGACGCGGATGTCGCCGGTGTACGCCGGGGCGGCGATGAACTGCCACGACACGTGCCGGTTGTTCCAGTGCGACGGGTACAGGTCGGTCATCGCCGCGCCGTTCTTCACGAACCGGTTCAGGGAGTCCTTCGACAGGTCCAGGTGGTACGGGTCGTCGCGGCACCAGCCGTTGGGGTCGCCGCAGGAGTCGGCGACGAGCATGTCGAGCGTGCCGTCGTTGTACGCGTCGGACGTCCACGCCCCGTTGCGGCAGAACGGCTGCCCGAGCGCCCCGTCGTTGACGCCGGTGCAGTAGTCGCCGATCCTCACCCGCACCCACCGGCCGCAGTTGCGACCGTTGTTCCACAGCCCCATCCTCGCGGCCTGCGCCGCGGGCAGCGGCCGCTGGTACATCGTGCCGTCGCCGGGCGTGTCGAAGACGTTCAGCGCGACGAAGTTCTGCGTCTCCAGCTCCGCCTGCGGCAGCCCGCAGCCGCCGTACGGTGAGCCGAGCCCGTCGAAGTAGGTGGCGTTGCCGGTCACCGGCGCGGCCGGCTCCGGCACCGTCGCGCGGGCCGTGGGCTGCAGTGCCAGGACCACCAGGAAGGCGCCGGCGGCGGCGATCACCGGGACGGCTCGCCGGATGCCACGATGCGGGCTCATGCCCGGCACCATCGGCCCGGGCCGCCCACGGGTCAACGGCCCGCGGCCCGGCGCTGGCCCCACCTGCGACGGGCCGCGAAACTTCCACGCCGTGGTGTGGCCCAGGTCACAGGAACCCACTGGTCCGGCCCGGACAGTCCTAGGTGTGCAGCAGAGTGCGCGGCTCCGGGTACGGGCGGGGGATCCGGAGATCTTCCGGGAGCTCTTCGCCGAATACGCCCGCTCCGTCTACAACCATGCGTTCCGGCTGACCGGCACCTGGCCGGCGGCCGAGGACGTGGTGTCCCTGACCTTCCTGGAGGCGTGGCGCCTGCGCGGCACCGTCGACGCCGACATCGGCGCCGGTTCGCTGCGGCCGTGGCTGCTCGGCATCGCCACCAACGTCGCGCGCAACCTGCGCCGCGCCGCCCGCCGGCACCAGGACGCCCTGGCCCGGCTCCCGCGGCCGGAGCCGGTGCCGGACCTCGCCGAGGAGGTCACCGCCCGCATCGACGACCGCGAACGGCTCGCGCGCGTGCGGGTCGCGCTGGCCGCGCTGCGGCAGCCCGAGCGCGAGGTGCTGGCGCTGTGCGTGTGGGCCGGCCTGGACTACGCGGAGGCCGCCGAGGCGCTCGGCGTGCCGGTCGGCACCGTGCGCTCCCGGCTGTCCCGCGCCCGTGCCCGGCTGGCCCGGCTCGTCGCCGCGGGGAAACTCCGGGAACCGCCGTCCGGCACCGGACAGATGAAGGACGGCCGCGGTACCGCGGCCCTGCTCGCCCAGGAGAAGGCCCGATGACGACATCGAACGATCGTGACGAACTGGCCCGGCTGGTGCCGGCGCCGGCGGAGCGGGACCTGCCGGGCGACCGTCACCAGCGACTCCAGGAGTTCGTGATGCGCGAGATCCACCGCGATCCCCACCCGGCTGCCGCCCCGTCCCCGCGGCGGCCACTGCTGCGCCGCTCCGTCCTCGTGACGTCGGCGCTGACCGCCGCGCTGGCGGCCGTCATCGCCGTCGCCGCCACCGGGGGGTCCGGCGGCGACCCGGTGCCGCCCGCCCCGCCCGGCCAGTCCGGCGAGTCCGCCCCGGCCGCCCTGTCCGGCCAGGACATCCTGCTCGCCGCCGCGACCACCGCGCTGCAGCAGCCCCCGGCCACCGGCACCTACTGGCACCTCAAGGCCCGCGCGCTCCACCTCGACACGGAGAGCTGGACCGACCGCGACGGCCGGACCTGGGAGCGCAACGCCAAGACCGGCGGCCGGGTGGTCGCCGTGCCCGGCCGGGCGCGGTACGCGCTGGGCGCCCCCGATGTGAGCTTCCAGCAGCTGCAGGACCTGCCGACCACGCCCGACGCGCTGAAGGCCTGGATCGCCGCCGCGACGGACGCCGCCCACGAGTACATCAGCGGCCCACCGATCGCGGATCAGCGCGACCGGCACGTGTACGTCTCGCTGATCTCCCTGGTCTCCCAGCTGCCGGCCCCGCCGGCGGTCCGCGCCGCCGCCTTCCAGGCGATTGCGGCCTACCCGACGGTCACGAACCTCGGCCCGGTCCCCGGCGGGACCGGCCTGCTGATCCCCGGCGTCTCCGGCCGATCCCCGGAACGCCTGGTCATCGACCCGGCAACCACCCAGATCCGCGAGGCGGACTTCTTCATCACCCCGGAGGGCGCGATCTACTCGGCCGCCGACGGCCACACGGTCACCCTGCAAACCGAGTGGACCACGACCCGCCCCGAGTAGCCCCGCGGGACACCGCCGCCCCGCCCGCCACCCGGCGCGCGGGGCGGCACCACGTCTGGTCGCTCCGCCCCACTCAGTCGCCGGCCAAGACAAGCCCCCCGTCGGCCGCCTCCGCACAGACCTGTGCGAGTGCCCGCAGGCGGAGCAGGCCGCGATGGTTCCCCAGGGCAAGCGCCAGAACGCCTGGCTCCGCCTGCCGTTCTGAGTCCGGCCGGCCGGAGCGGTCAGGTGCTGGTGCCGGGCGCTGGGGCGGCCGCCGGCTCAGGCGGGTTCGGGCGTCGCCGCGAGGCGGCGGGTACGGAGGAATCCCCAGGCGACCAGCGCCGCGGCCGCGACGGTGAGCGTGAGGGTCGCCGTCGTCACCGCCTCGCGGAACTGTGCGGTCTGCTGTGGGCTCCAGGCCGAGGTGGCGAGGCCGCCGGTGAACAGCGCCGCGAGGACGGTGCCGGTGACCGCGATCCCGATGCCGGAGGTGACCTCGGTGGCGGTGTCGGTGAGGGCCGCGCCGATCGTGGTGCGGTGCTCCGGCAGGCCGCGCAGCACGTTGGTGCCGGCGACGACCCCGACGACGCGGATCCCGGCGGCGACGAGCACCAGCGCGACGGCGACGAACACGTACCCGAACCGGCCCAGCAGCCCGTAGACGGCGAGCCCGGCCACGACCGTCGTGGCGCTGAGCCACGCGGCCCGTTCGAGGCCGGCCCGGCGCACGAACGGGTTGACGAACGCGCCGCCCGCGACGAGGACGACGACCTGCGGCAGCAGCCCGGCGGCGGCGAGCGCGGGCGGCCAGCCCCAGTCGAGCTGCAGCTGGAGCGTCACCAGGTAGCCCATGCCGGCCGTCGCCAGCCCGGCCGCGGCCTTGAACGCCAGCCCGCTGGAGACCAGGGGGTGGGCGACGAGCCTGAGGTCGAGGAGGGGGTACCGCGCCGAGCGCTCGCGGAGGACGAAGAGCACCGCGCCGGCGACGGCCGCCGTGGTGGCCGCCCACGGGCCCCACGACGCGGCGCCCTCGTCGACGAACAGGGTCGGCGCGACGAGCGCGAGGACGATCGTCGCCGTGCCCAGCACCGCGCCGGCGACGTCGACCGGGTCGCGGTGCAGGCCGGCCGGGTCGTCCGCGGCGATGCCGGCCCGCACGCAGATCATCGCGAGCACGGCGATCGGCACGTTCACCAGCAGCAGCACCTGCCACGGCGCGACGGCGAGCACGAAGCCGCCCGCCGTCGGGCCGACCGCGAGCCCGGCCAGGCCGACGGTCGAGACGATGGTGATCGCGCGGACCCGCAGGCCGTCGTCGTCGAACAGCCGGAACGCGAGGGCCATCGATCCCGGGGTGGTCATCGCGGCCGCGACCCCCATGGCCGCCCGGACGGCGACGAGCTGCTCCGCGGTGGCGACGAACGCGGTCGCCAGGCTGGCCGCGGCGAGCAGGCCCAGCCCGGCGAGCATGACCCGGCGCCGGCCGAACCGGTCGGCGACCGCGCCGAACGCCAGCATCAGCCCGCCGAACACGACCGCGTACGCGCCCGTGACCCACTGCAGCGCGGTCGTGGAGGCGTGCAGCTCGCGCCCGATGGTGGGCAGCGCGACGTTCAGGATCGAGTTGTCGAGCATCTCGAAGAGGAACACCGCGGACAGTCCGGCCAGGGCGACCCACGCCTCCCGCAACGAGGCTACTTTGCGTATCGTGGTCTGCATGCCACTAGGTTAAGTGACTAAGCTTAGTCACACAAGGGGGTGGGGTTGGATGCCCAGGACTTCGGCGCGGGGCGGCCCGCAGACGCGCGCGCGGATCGCGGAGGTCGCGGCCCGGCTGTTCCTCGAGCGCGGGTTCGACGGGGTCACGGTCGCCGAGGTCGCGCGGGAGGCCGGGGTGTCGAGCGTGACGGTCTTCAAGCACTTCCCGCGCAAGGAGGACCTGTACCTCGACCGCGCGGTCGACGCCGTCGAGCTCCTGCGCGCGGCGGTGCGCGACCGCGCGCCGGGCGTCGACGTGCTCGCGTCCCTGCGCGACACCACCATCCGCCTCGTCGACGACCGCCACCCGCTCTCCGGCGTCAACGAGCGGTCCGCCCCGTTCTTCCGGACGGTCGCGGCGTCGCCGTCGCTGGTGGCGCGGGCGAGGGAGATCGCCTACGAGCTGGAGCGGACCCTCGCCGAGGAGCTCGACCGCGACCCGGCCTACGACGGCGACGGTGAACTGCTCGCCGCCTGCTTCATCGCCGGCTACGGCACGGTGCTGGTGGCGACCGCACGCCGGCTCATCGCGGCCGAGCCGCCGGGCGCGGTGGTGGACGACCAGCGGGCGCGCTTCGAGCGACTGTTCGACGCCCTGCGCAACGGGTTCTGAAAAATGCCCTCTTGCAGCGATGTTTCGGGAGCTGGACGCCGTCTGCGACAAGTTACATACCGGGTAAATATATACATCGAACACTGCGGAGGATGGCCGCTCGTGCCCGGCAGGTGCGATGATCGTGCAGGTTTCGAAATGCACGTTGCGAGTCGCCCGGGCGCCGCGATGCCCGAGTCCGTGGGGGTGTCACATGTCCACCGTCCAGGAGGTCGCCGCGCGCAAGGCCGGCACTGTTGCGTTCCATCGGGCGGTGCCCCGGCTCGCCCGTGATCCGCTCGGCGCGCTCGTCGGCTTCGCCGAGCAGGCCGGCGGCGAGGTCGTCCGGGTCAACCTCGGTGCCTTCCGGCCGTATCTCATCTCCGATCCGGCCGATGTGCAGTACGTCCTGCGCGACAACGCGGCCAACTTCACGCGCGACGGCAAGGGCATGCTCTGGCGTTCGGTGAAGCGGCTGTTCGGCGAGGGCATCCTGGCCGAGGGTCAGGTCTGGGCCGCGAGCCGAAACACGCTGCAGCCGCTGTTCACGTCCAGGCGGGTGGACGCGCTCGTCGACGGGCTGGCCGCCTCGATCCACGAGTCCGTCGAGCGGCTCGACGTGCCGGCCCGGGCGGGGACCCCGGTCGACCTGGGCGCCGAGCTGTCGAAGATCGTGTGCGGCGCCATCATGCGGGTGCTGTTCGCCGACAAGGTGACCGTGCCTGAGGCGCTGCGCATCGTCAATGCGCAGAACACCATCGCCACCGCGATCGTGTTCCGGCTGGTCGTGCCGTTCGTGCCCAACGGGGTGCCGATGCCGGGCGACCGGCCGTTCCGCGACGCCGTGCAGCAGATCGACGACATCCTCCTGCCGATCGTGCGTGCCGCCCGCGAGCGCGGCGACGAGGGCGACGACATCATCTCGACGCTCGCGCGGGCCGTCGACGCGCAGGGCCGGCCGATCGACGAGCGGCAGGCGCGCAACGACACCGTGGCCATGTTCGCCACGACGACGGAGACGACGTTCGGCGTCCTCACCTGGCTGTGGCCGATCCTGCAGGCCCACCCGGACGTGGCGGAGCGGCTCTACGAGGAGGTCGACCGCGTGGTCGGCGATGGGCCGATCACCCGCGCCCAGCTGGGCGAGCTGACGTACATGAAGGCGGTCCTGGAGGAGCTGCTGCGGCTGTACCCCGTGGGCTGGCTCATCCCGCGCGTCACCGTCGCCGACGACGTCGTCGGCGGGACCCGGATCCCGGCGGGGTCCGACATCCTCGTCAGCCCGTACATCACGCAGCGCCTGGCCAAGGTCTGGGAGCGCCCCGGCGAGTTCGACCCCGAGCGCTTTTCCGCCGCCCGGGCCGAGCGGCACCACCGGTACGCCCACTATCCCTTCGGCGGCGGCCCGCACGTGTGCCTCGGGCAGCATTTGTTCTATCTCGAGGCCCAGCTCATCGTGGCCACCATTCTGCGCCGGTTCAGGTTCGAGGTGACCGACCCGGCGATCCCCGAGGCGCAGGTGGCGGCGTCACTGCGGCCGAAGGTCAAGGTCGAACTGACGCTGCAGCCCCGGGACGCCGCCGGCTGAACCGGACCCGCCGCTACCGCAGCGCGACGCCGGCTGGGGCGACGGCGTCGCCGCCTGGGCGAACAGCAGAACGAAGCCGGTTCCGGACCAGCCCGTCGGCGCGGCCCGCCGCACGGTATGCGACTGCTGAATGCATGCGCTGGTCGCGGCGCCCTTCATGATTTGTAACAGAAATTGACCTCGTTCGAGTTGGATTGCACGGTGGGATGTTGCTAGCGTGCGTCGGTGTCCCGGCGCGGGAGTGTCCGAGGTGAATGGAGCGCGCCGCCGGACGCGTTCACTGCTGACTGGGACGGTGTGATGGCTTCCCGCAGTTCACGGCTTCGGCTCCGCTCCAAAATTACGGCCCTCCTGGTGTCGCTGTTCCTCCTCTGGGCGTTCGCCGCCTGGGTCACGCTTCGGGACGGTGTCAACCTCCTCTGGGTCCAGACCTACAACAGCCGTATCTACGACCCGAGTGAGTCGCTGCTGCTCGAACTGCAGACCGAGCGGCGCATGTCGGTGGTCCAGCTCGGCACCGCCGGCGCCGGCCGATCAACCGATGTCGACGCCCAGCGCAGCAAGGTCGACGGCCTCGCTGCCGAGTTCCGCCGTTCGGCGCAGGACCGCTGGGCCCGCTGGGCCGCCGACGCCGACCTGGAGCGGCGCGTCGCCGACGTGCTGACCGGCCTCGACGGGCTCGGGGCCATGCGTGCGTCGATCGACGCGCGCAGCGTCGACCGGGCCGCCGCGGCCACCACCTACACCGAGGTCATCGAGTCGATCTTCCAGGTGTACTACTCGCTGGGTAAGCTCGACGACCAGGCGATCGCCGACGACACCGTGACGCTGATCCAGCTCAACGAGGTTCGCGAGATCGTCTCGCAGGAGGACGCGCTGCTCGCCGGCGCGCTCGCGGCGAACCGGTTCACCGACCTGGAGTACGCCCGCTTCACGCAGCTCGTCGGCGCCCAGCGGTTCCTCGCCGGCACCGTCGCCGGGAAGCTGCCGGCGGCCGACCGGGCCCACTACGACGCGATGACCGGCAGCGCCGAGTTCACCCGCTTCCGCACCATCGAGGACCAGGTCGTCGGCGGTTCCCGTACCACGCTGAAGGTCCCGGTCGACGCCGCCGGCTGGCAGGTCGCAGCCGAAGCCGCCCAGGCCCAGATCCTCGACGTCGTGCTCAAGGGCGGCGACGCGGTCGTCGGGCGGGCCACGCCCGTCGCGGCCTGGGTCATCATCCGCCTGCTGCTCGCCGCCGGTCTCGGGTTCGCGGCGCTGGTCGCGTCCATCGTCATCTCGATCACGACCGCCCGGCGGCTGCTCGAGCAGCTGGTGCGTCTGCGCGACGCCGCGCACGAGCTGGCCAACGAGCGGCTGCCCGCGGTCATGCAGCGGCTGCGCAGCGGCGAGCAGGTCGACGTGGCGACCGAGGTGCCCCCGCTGGCGTTCGGTGACGACGAGGTCGGCCAGGTCGGCCAGGCGTTCAACGCCGTGCAGGAGGCCGCCGTGCGCGCCGCCGTCGAGCAGGCCGAGCTGCGCCGCAGCGTCCGCGAGGTCTTCGTCAGCATCGCCCGCCGCTCGCAGTCGCTCATCCATCGCCAGCTGCAGATGCTCGACCAGCTGGAGCGCAAGGAGCAGGACGCGACCCGGCTCGACGAGCTGTTCAAGGTCGACCACCTCGCCACCCGCATGCGCCGCAACGCGGAGAACCTGATCCTGCTCGGCGGTGGCGCGCCGGGCCGCGTCTGGCGCCGGCCCGTGCCGATGATCGACGTGATCCGCGGCGCGACCGCCGAGATCGAGGAGTACACCCGCGTCGAGGTCCGCCCGATTCCGCAGTGCGCGGTCGAGGGGCGCGCGGTCGGCGACATCATCCACCTGCTCGCCGAGCTCGTGGAGAACGCCGCCGGGTTCTCGCCGCCGCAGACGATGGTGACGGTCGCCGGGCAGCTGGTGAGCAACGGCTTCGTGGTCGAGATCGAGGACCGCGGCCTCGGCATGGGCGAGCAGGCCCTGGCGTCGGCGAACCAGCAGGTGACCGAGCCGCCCGAGTTCCAGCTGAGCAGCAACGTCGTCCTCGGCCTGTTCGTCGTCGGCCGGCTGGCCCAGAAGCACGGCATCCGGGTCCAGCTGCGGCCGTCGCCGTTCGGCGGCACGACCGCGATCGTGCTCATCCCGGCCGCGCTCATCGTCGTCGACGAGCAGCACGCCGGCCTGCCCGCCCGGCTGGCCGCGGCGAACGGCGCGGCGGCGATCACCGCTTCCAGTGCGGCCGGCGCTGACGCCGCGGTGGCCCGGTCGACGCAGCCGGTGATCTTCGACGCCGGCCCGGCCGCCGAGCCCAGGCACGGCGCGGTCGCGGTGATCTCGCGGCAGGACGAGTTCGTGGGGCAGCACCGGACGGGGCCGAACGGGCTGACGGCCGACGCTTCGGCCGATGCGGCCGGCGCCTCGTCCGGCGCCTCGTCCGGCGCACTGTCCGGCCCGGCGGCCGAGCCGAGCCTGGCGATCACGGCGTCCGGCCTGGACCGGCGGGAGCGCCGGCCGCGCCGGCTGCAGGGCGAGGCCGTCCCGCCCCCGCCGCCGGCCGGACCGCCGGACCGCTCGGCGGAGGAGGTCGGCGCCCGGATGGCGGCGCTGCAGGCCGGCTCACGCCGCGCCTGGGATGAGGGCGCCGTCGCCGACGGCCCCACCGGTGAGGCCTCGCCGGAGGACCGGCGTCGGCCTGGTTCGCCGGCCGAGCAGTAACGCACGACGACCGCGACAGACGTCACGAGAAAGGGAGCATCGTGGGGCAGGAACCGAACGGTGCCGCCACCGATCTGAGCTGGTTATTGCAAGACCTGGTGGGCCGGGTGCCGGATGTGCAGCACGCCGTCGTGCTCTCGGCGGACGGCCTGCTGATGGCCTCGTCGTTGGGTATCGCACGCGACGATGCCGACCGGCTTTCCGCTGTCGCCTCCGGTCTGCAGAGCCTCGCCGCGCGGGGCCTTCCCGACCGCTTCGACCTCGGCGAGCTCCGGCAGACCTCGCTGGAGTTCGACGACGGGTACGTCTTCGTGGTGGCGGCCGGATACGGTGCCCGGCTCGTGGTCGTGGCCGGCCACGAGACCGACATGGGTCAGGTCAGCTACGAGATGGTGATGCTGGTCAAGCGTGTCGCCGAGCACCTCGCGGCCCAGCCGCGAACCTCTGCCGGTCAGAACGGCAGGTGACGCCGAGACGATGGCATCCAACTTCGAAGGCGGGCACGAGGTCTGGGCGGACGCGGACGCAGGTCCGGTCGTCCGCCCGTACGCCATGACGCGGGGCCGGACCCAGCCGATCGGTCACGACTTCGACCTCATCTCGCTCGTCACGTCCATCGGGTCGATCGTCTCGGCCGACGTCGGTCTCGGCCCCGAGCACGAGGCGATCGTCAAGCTCTGCTGGCGAGCGAACTCGGTCGCCGAAATCTCCGCCCATCTCGAGCTCCCGGTCGGCGTCGTCCGCGTCATGCTCGGCGACCTGCTCAACCGGGGCCTCATCGTGGTCCACGACCCGGTGTCGGCGACCGAGCCGACTCCCGACGACATCTATGATGCGGTGATCGATGCCATCCACAAGCTTTGACCCGCGCGCCGGCCTCCCGGCCGTGCCCAGGGCCACGAAGATCCTCATCGCCGGTGGTTTCGGCGTCGGCAAGACGACCCTCGTCGGTGCGGTCAGCGAGGTCCAGCCGCTGCGCACCGAGGAGGTCCTGACGGAGGCGGGCGTCGGGATCGACAACGTCGATCTGGTGCAGGAGAAGTCGACCACGACCGTGGCCATGGACTTCGGCCGGATCACGATCAACGACGCGCTCGTGCTGTATCTGTTCGGCACCCCGGGCCAGCAGCGCTTCCTGTTCGTCTGGGACGAGCTGGCGCTCGGTGCGCTCGGCGCGGTCGTGCTGGCCGACACCCGCCGGCTGCGGGACAGCTTCCCGTCCATCGACTACTTCGAAGAGCGCGACATCCCGTTCGTCGTGGGCGTCAACTGCTTCGAGGGTGCGCAGCGCTACCGCACCGAGGAGGTCCGGGGCGCGCTCGCCCTGGACCACGAGGTGCCGGTCATCCTCTGCGACGCCCGCGACCGCGGCTCGGTGAAGGATGTGCTCATCGCGCTGCTCCGGCACGCGCAGACGGTCGCCAAGCAGCGGCGCGAGGCGGCCGGGAGCCCCACGATTCCCGCATAGGAGGCACCACGGTGGCCGCGGTTCACGCGGTGGCGACCACCGTGGTGCCGACCGCGGTCCAGGCCCGGCCGGTCCGCGGGGACACGGCCAGCGCGGCCGGCGCACCTGGCAGCCGGGCCACCGCCGGCGCACCCGGCAGGGCCACCGCGGACCGGGTGAAGTCCAGCGCCCACCGCCGGACGGCACCGTCGCGGCTCGCGGCGACGACCGCGCCCGGGCCCAGCCCGACGCCGACGATCTCGCCGCCGCAGCCGCGCAACGGCCCGGCGACGGCGGCACCGCTGCCGGCGTCGTGCAGCCACACGCCGTGCGCGTCGTCGGTGTTCACCACGCCCGCCCGCCCGTCCACCTCCCCGAGGCCCAGCGCGGTCCCTTCCAGGCCGGGCCCGCCGGTGAGCGTGCAGCGGACCCGTCCGCCGCTCCAGACGTACTGCGAGAACAGGTCGCTGGTCGCCCACACCGGCTCGCCGCCGACGACGGCCGCGGTGAACCGGCACATGCCGCCCTCGTGGCCGTCGCGCTCGTCGTAGTAGTCCGGCGGCCGGCCGATGCGTCCCCGGACGTCGCCGAGCTCCTCGGAGCGCCCGGTGACCGCGTCGACCGCCAGCACCGCCCACCAGGTCGCCACGACGATCGCCGGCCGCCCCCGGTGCGGCAGGAAGTACGGCCCGAAGGCGGCGCCGTACGGGCAGGAGAGCTCCTCGACGGCGGAGCCGGCGTCCCAGGCGGTGAGGAACCCGTCGCCGTCGAGCGCGGCGACGAGGGTCGCGGCACCGGCGTCGCCGATCGCGACGCCCCGGACCGGCCCCGGGAGGTCCTGCTCGGCCCGGCCGACCAGCGCACCCGTGGTGGCGTCCCACCACCGCACCGCGCCCGACTCGTCCCCGCTGACCACGACCTCACGGCCGCGCAGCACCCCGGCCGCGACCGCGGTGACGAGTCCGTCGTGCTCGGCGAGCAGGGGCAGCGGCATGCCGTCGATGATGTGCCCGCGGCGCAACCGGTGATTCGCGCCCGGCTGTTCCCCGGCCGCTGGCGGATGGTCCCGACCCGGGCCAACGGCGAGCCGGCGCTGGCCGTCCACCTCCTGGACCCCGCGGCGGGCGAGCTCCACGCCCAGGGCATCACGGTCCTGTCGGTCCTCGCCGGCCGGGTCTCCCGGGTCCTCGTGTTCAACGACCCGCGGCTGTTCGCCCGCTTCGGCCTGCCCACCTCGGCGGTCGCTCCTTCCGGGCCGCGCAACCGAGGCTCGACCACGGCACCTCCCGGCCGCCTGAGGTCAGGCGCGCGGCCTGCCTCAGGGGCCGGGTCGAGCGGCCTACGGGTCGAGGCGGCGGCGCAGCCGGGTGCTCGCGGCCCAGAGGCAGATCCCGCCGAGGGCGGCCAGGTATGCCGCTGACAGCGTCAGCTGCCAGCCGGCCTGGCCCAGCACCGGCTGCCGGATCAGCTCGATGCCGTGGTACAGCGGGAGCGCGCCGACGAGGTAGCGGATCGGCTCGGGGTACACCGTGATCGGGTAGAACGTGGTGGCGAACAGGAACATCGGCAGCATCACCAGCTGCATGATCTGCCCGTCGGAGAAGTCCCGCATGTACGTCGCGGCGAGCAGGCCCATGCCGGCGAACGCGAAGCCGATAAGCAGCGCCCCGGGCAGCGCGAGCAGGCCGAGCGGGGAGCGGACGAGGCCGAACGCGGCCATGAGCGCGAGGAAACCGCCCGCCTCGACCGTGCCGCGCAGCGTGGCCCAGGCCGTCTCGCCGATCGCGATGCCGCGCGCCGTGATCGGGGTGCCGACCATGACCTGGTAGGTGTTCGCGTACCGCAGGTTGAAGAACACGCCCTGGCCGGTGGCGTTGGCCGCGCCGTTCATGGCGGCCATCGCGAGCAGGGCCGGCGCGACGTACTGCGCGTAGCCGATCGACGGGTCGATGCCCTCGATGTGCCCGACGAGCGCGCCGACGCCGACGCCGATCGACAGCAGGTACAGCGCCGGCTCGAAGACGCCGAAGGCGATGATCGTCCACGCGTGCTTGTGGATCATGAGTTTGCGGAGCATGACGAGGTGCGCGCCGCCGAGGTCGAGCCGGGGTGCCGGGCGGGCGGCCAGAGGGAGCGTGGTCACGGGTGCCTCGCAATCAGTCGTGGAGGGCGCGGCGGTACGCCCGGCGGGCGAGCAGCAGGCCGGCGGTGGCGAGGACGGTGAGGTACGTCAGGTGCAGCACGGCCCGGCCCGGCTCCAGGCCGCCGAGCGCGAGCCCCCGGCACAGCTCGACCCCGTGCCACAGCGGCAGCGGGTAGACGATCGGGCGGATCACCGCGGGCAGTTCGTCGACGGCGACGAACGTGCCTGAGAAGAGGTACATCGGCATGATCACGAACCGGAAGGTGTTGAAGAACGTCTCGCGGCTGCGGATCGTGACCCCGAGCGCCATGCCGGGGGTGGCGAACGCGAGCCCGGTCAGCACCGCGGCCGGCAGGGCGAGCAGGACGAGAGGGCTGCGGGCCACGCCGAACAGCAGCATGACGAGGAGCACCGCCGCGGCGCTGGTCGCGATCCGGAACGCGATGAACAGCAGGTGCCCGGCCAGCACGTCGATCGGGTCGAGCGGGGTGCACGCGGCGGCCCGGTAGTTGCGCCGGTCGCGCAGGGACAGGAACGAGCCGGCCGCGGACTCGATCGTCGCGGTCTGCATCGCGGCCGCGGCGAGCAGCCCGGGAGCGAGGAACGCCAGGTACGACGCGCCGTGCAGGCTCGCGCTCGCACTCGTGTCGACGAGCCGGCCCAGGCCGACGCCGATGCCGACGAAGAACAGCAGCGGGTTGGCGATGTTCATGACGATCGAGCTGCGCCACGTGCGCCGGTAGTGCAGCAGCCAGAAGGCGACCTCGCCGCGCACGAGTGGCCAGCGGCGCAGCGGTGGAAGGGTGGTGGTCATCGTCAGTCGACCAGCGTCCGGCCGGTCAGCGCGAGGAAGACGTCCTCGAGCGACGAGCGGCGGATCAGCGACGTGATCGGCCGCAGCTCCTGGCGGTTGACGGTGTGCAGCGTCGCCTCGCCGTCGTCGGCGTACACGAGCAGGCGGTCCGGCAGGGTCTCGATGCGCTGCTCGGCGAGCGCGGCGCCGAGCGCCTTGGCCGCCGTGGCGAGGTCGTCGGGGTCGAAGCGCGCCTCGACCACCTCCCGGGCGCAGTGGGCGTCGATCAGCTCCCGCGGTGTGCCGGC
Source organism: Dactylosporangium sp. NPDC005572 (assembly GCF_040605515.1). Lineage (NCBI taxonomy): Bacteria > Bacillati > Actinomycetota > Actinomycetes > Micromonosporales > Micromonosporaceae > Dactylosporangium > Dactylosporangium sp. NPDC005572. Next base: position 20,072 of record NZ_JBEXCY010000048.1, read on the forward strand.
GGCGACGATGCGGCCCTGGTCCATGACGACGAGCCGGTCGCAGAGCTGCTCGGCCTCGTCCATGTAGTGCGTGGTGAGGATCAGCGTCACGCCGTCGCGCTTCAGCCGGAACAGCCGCTCCCACAGTACGTGCCGGGCCTGCGGGTCGAGCCCGGTCGTCGGCTCGTCGAGCAGCACGAGCTCGGGCTGGTTGATGAGGGCCCGCGCGATCGTGAGCCGGCGGCGCATCCCGCCGGACAGCTCGTCGACCCGCGCGTCCGCCTTGTCGGTGAGCTGCGCGAACTCCAGCAGCTCCCGGGTGCGTTCGTCGATGACGCGGCGGGGCAGGGCGAAGTACCGGCCGTAGAGCAGGAAGTTCTCGGTCACTGACAGCTCGCCGTCGAGCGCGTCGTCCTGCGGCACCACGCCGAGCCGCGAGCGGATCCGCCGGCCGTGCTCGCGGACGTCGAGGCCGAGCACCTCCAGCTCACCCGAGGTCGGGGTGGAGACGCAGCCGATCATCCGCATCGTCGAGGACTTGCCGGCGCCGTTCGGTCCGAGGAAGCCGAAGCACTCGCCCCGGCGCAGGGTGAAGTCGATGCCGTCGACCGCGGTGAACTCGGCGCCGCGCCGCTTCGCATACCGCTTGTGGAGATTTTGGGCGCGCACCATCGGCGCCGTCCCCCGTATGTCGTCCATGTTGAAACAATCAACCGTTCAAAACTGACGGCGTCAAGACAGTTTGTTGCACCAGATCGCCAGAGTCTTGCGAAGCTCAGTGCTGGGCGTCGCGTGCTTCCTGCCAGCGCGCGAGGGCGTCCCGGGTGCTCACGGTGGCGGGATGGCCGGGTCCGAGGACCCGTCGCTGGTCGGGCAGCAGTGCCGCGAGGGCGGCCGCGGCGGTCGCCGCGTCGCCGGCCCGGCCCAGCCAGTGGGCCAGCTGGCCGCGGGTGACGAGCGTGTCGGGATGGTCGGGCCCGAGGATCCGCGACCGGTCGGTGAGCAGCCGCCGCAGCGCCGTCACGGCGCCGGCCGGGTCGCCGGCGAGCCCGCGCCACCGGGCGAGGTTGCCGCGGGTGGCCATGGTGTCGGGGTGGTCGGGGCCGAGCACCCGCAGCCGGTCGGCGAGCAGCTGCTCAGCCGCCTGTGCCGCGCCGGGCAGGTCGCCGGCCTCGCCGCGCCACCAGGCGAGGTTCGAGCGGGTGTGCATGGTGTCGGGATGCTCCGGGCCGAGCACCCGCGACCGGTCGGCGAGCAGTTCAGCGAACGCGGCGGCCGCGCCGGCCGGGTCGCCGGTCTCGCCCCGGCAGTAGGCGAGGGTGTTGCGCGTGGTCAGGGTGTCGGGGTGGTCGGGGCCGAGGACCCGCAACCGGTCGCCGAGCAGCAGCTGCGCGTCCTGGGCGGCGCCAGCCGCGTCGCCGGTCTCGCGCCGCCGCCACGCGAGGTGGCTGCGGGCGGCCAGGGTGTCGGGGTGGTCCGGGCCGAGCACCCGCAGGCAGTCGGTGACGAGCTGGGTGAAGTGGGCGACGGCGGCGGCCGCCTGGCCGGTGTCGCCGAGGCTCTCCCCGGCCCGGAACAGCACGCCGTGGGCGGTGGGGGTGAGCAGGTCGTCGCCGCCGTGGTGGTACAGCGCGGCGGCGTTGGCCCGCAGCACGTGACCGTCGGCCTGACGCTCGGCGGAGCCGGGCCAGAGCTCCATGAGCGCATCGGCGGCGGCGTGGACGACCGCGTGCCGCCGCTGCGGGCCGCACCGGTCGCGGGTGGCCCGCTGGACCAGCGCGTGGACGCGGAGCCGGCCGGCGGCGGGGTCGACGGTGACGAGGCTGAGCCGCTGCAGGTTGCGCACCGCGTCGCCGGCCGCCTCCGCGTCGGCGCCTCCGGCGGGGAGGTACGCCCGGACGACCGTGGTGGTGAACAGGTCCATGGGGACGCCGTTCGGGTCGAGCAGCGCGGCCAGCTCCAGGATCGGCCGGGCCACGCCTGCCGGGTCGAGCCGGTCGGCGGCCTCGACCGACAGCGACCAGGTCGCGTCGACCGCGGCGCGGTGCTCGTCGGGCAGCGCGTCGGGCTCCGGGAACAGCTGCGCGAGGCTGCGGCGCCGGTCGGCCAGCCGCCGCCGGTAGCCGGCGACGTCCAGCCCCCGGTCGAGGATGTACGCGGTGGCCTGGGCCAGCGCCAGCGGGAGGTGCGCCAGGTCGGCGGCGAGCCGCGCGAGCCGGTCGGGCGGCTCGTGGGTCAGCTTGTACCGCAGGTACCCGGCCGCCTCACCGGGGGTGAACAGGCCCACGTCGACCAGTCGGCGGCCGGCGCCGGCGAGGGCGGTGTCGCGGCGGCGGGTGGTCACCAGCACCGTTCCCGACCCGGTGGCCGGCGGCCACAGCCCGGCCAGGTCGGCCGGCGCCCGCAGGTCGTCCAGGACGACGAGCCACCGCCGGTCCGTGGTGGCCAGCCAGGCCAGGAACCGCCCGGCGGCCTGCTCCTGGTCGCCGTCCTCGACCGCGAGGAGGTCGCCGGCGGCCTGGGCGTACCCGGCGACGACCGCCTGCCGGGCGGTGGCGGTGAGCCACACCAGCAGGTCCACCGTCTGCCCGGTCCAGGCGCGGTGGGCGTACGCGGCGGCCAGCTGGGTCTTGCCCACCCCGCCGAGCCCGGTGAGCACGTATGCGGCGGCCGGCCGGCGCGGATCCGGCTCGCCGAACACGTCCCGGGCCTGGTACCCGTCGGCCGGCGCCGGCACCACCCCGACCCGGTGCGGCCACGCCACCGCGGCCCGCCCGGCGAAGTAGTTGTGCTGCACGTTCCCGTCGCCGACCTGCACGCCCTGCGCCTGCCGGGCGTCCATCACCGGGCGGCCACCGTCCACGGAGGACATCCGCACACCCTTCGCCTCACGAGCGCCGGCGGGGTCCGCCCGCCTCTCGCAGCATCGTCGCCGGTGAGCGCCGCCTCCGGCAACCGGATGATCGTAGGAGCCCCGGGCCCGCAGCGGCTGGCCGCGGGCGGTGGAGGTGAACGTCGGGCCGGCCCCCACCTAGGCGGTCTCGATCTTGTACGTGAACTCGTTGACCTTGCTGTAGAAGTCGGACGGGTTGATCGGGATGACGCCGTCGTCGGTGTAACAGCCGAATCCGACGACGGTCGGGGTGACGGCCGGCACGGCGACCTTCTGGGTCAGCGGGGCGGTGGCCGACGACGCCAGGGCGATCGCGACGGTGAGGGAGTCCGCGTGCAGCGTCAGGGCCACGGTGTACGGCTTCTGGGCGCCGAACGGGAACGTGCCCTGGGTGATCGTCGCACCGACCGAGGCACTCTTGGAGCCCAGGCCCGCGACCTTGGCGACGTGCCACTCGCCGCTGTTGCAGATGTAGGCGAAGTACGCCGTCTCCGCGTCGCCGTCGACCACGCCGAGGCAGCGCGGGTGGTAGTTCGGGTTGGGCAGGGTGCCGGTGACCGAGACCGTGTTGGCCGGCGCGATGCCCGACGTGCCGGGCACCTTCTCGACGGTGGCGAAGCCGTAGGTGCCCTTGGGGGCCGTGACCGGGGTACCGCCGGGGGAGCACGCGTTCGGGCTCTTCGACTCCAGGCCGGCGAGGCTCCACTCGGCACCGTTGGGATCGCACAGCGGGAACGGGGCCGTCGTCGTGTAGCCGCGGGCCGTGGCCGGTGTGCTCTTCGCGGTGGGCGCGGGCTGGCCGGTACCGGTCGTCGTCGGGGCCGCCGTGGTGCGCTTCGACGTGCCGCCGAGCGACGTCGCGTCGTCTGCCGGGTCGTCCCGCGGGTTGTAGACGAGGAAGCCGACCAGGACCAGCAGCGCGACGACCGCGGCCGAGAGCACGCCGACCAGGACGCCGGTGCGGCGGCCGCCGGGCGCCGGGCGCGGGCCGAGCACCGTGGGCACCGCGTGCACCGGCGGGGCCGGGTAGTGCGGTGCGGCGATCGGCTGGGTCGTCTGGGAGAGGGTGTCGGTGAGCGAGGCCAGCCAGTGCGTCAGCCGCTGCGGCCGGTCCTGCGGCCGGAACTGCAGTGCGGCCAGCAGCGCCTGGACCAGGAACTGCCGGCGGGCCGTGTCGGGGTCGTGCTGCAGCCGTACCGCGATCGCGTTGACGTCGGGCCCGTGGTCCCCGGCGGTCGGCGGCGTGTCGCGCAGGACGGCGTGGACGGCGGTGGCGAAGAACGCGAACCGGTCGGCCTCGGGCGTCGTCACCGCGCCCGGCGCGAACAGTTCCGGGGCGGCGTACGGGCGGCTCCGGCCGGGCCGGCCCTGGGCGTCGGTGATGCGGGTCAGGCCCAGGTCGACCAGGACGCTGGAGCCGTCCTCGCGGATCACGATGTTGCCGGGCTTGACGTCGCCGTGCGCGACCGGGACACCGGTCTGCCGGCCGGAGTGCATCTCGTCGAGCGCGCCGGCGGCCGTGGTGAGCAGCCGCAGCCGCTGGGAGATCGACGCGTCCGGGTGCTCGTCGATCCACTCCCGGAGGGTCACGCCCTCGACGAGCCGCATGACGAGGTAGCGGTACTGCCCGGCCGGGTCGGCCGGCGGCGCGCCCTCGGCGTCGGTGGGCACGAGCGTGCCGCGGCGGTGCATCGGCGGGCCGAGGAACACGTCGACCAGCCGGACCAGGCCCGGGTGGTCGAGGCTGCGCAGCAGGTGCGTGTACCGGTCCCAGCCGGCCCGCTCGTGCTCGTTCGCCGCCGGTGGCAGGACCTTGACGGCGACGAAGCTGCGGCCGCTGTCGGACAGGTGCACGACGGCGCGCCAGACCTGTCCCTCCGCCCCGCCGCCGAGCTGGCTGATGAGCTGATACGAGTCCGGCGACGCCGCCGGACCCACCCAGAAACGATCGTCGTCGTCCATGCCAGCGCCCTTCGTGGCAGTCATGTGCGGCAACAGTACGATCTCGCCATCCGGCACGACTGGTACGATCCGGCGCGCTTCGATGCCGATGAGCCGGTGGCCGGCATCGTTGGTAGGACATGGCGCTGGCAGGGTCGGCGGGCCGGTAGGTCGGACCGCCAGGCAGGACGGGAAGTCTGGTGTCCGGTCATCGGGTGCGCGTCGTCGAGCGGGTCGCGGGCCGGCTGCAGCTGCGGTTCGAGCGGCGCGTCGAGCCGGGCACGACCCTCGACTTCGGCCGCGGCGGCAGCGTCTCGATCGGCGTCGACCCGCTCGACGACAAGGTGTCCCGGCGGGCCGCGACCGTCAGCGCCCTGGACCGCGGATGGCGCATCACGCCGACGAACCGCAGCGGGGTCGTGCTGCACCTGTGGGGGCTGGCGCCGTACCCGATCCGGCACGTCGAGACCGTCGGCTGGCACCGCGTCGGCGTGCGCGTGCTCGGCAGCCCGGGGGTGGAGCACTGGATCCTGCTGGAGGACTCGGCCGACTACACCGCCGGCGTGGACTCCGCCACCACCAGCGGGACCCACGTGAGCAAGCCGCCGCCGGAGCTGACCGACGAGCAGCGCGAGGCGGTCGGGCTGATCTTCGCGCAGCTGCTGACCTGGCCGCCGACCGTCGACGCGCAGGTGCTGCTGATCAAGCAGGCCGCGACGCGGGTGCAGCGCAGCGCGACCACCGTGCAGGGCAGGCTCGACGGGGTGCGGGCGAAGGCCCTCGCGCTGGGGCTGGGCCGCACGCCAGAGCTGACGGATCCGGAGTACCTCTACGTCCTCGTCCGGGCCGGATACGTGCCGCTCCGGCCCGAGGACGTCGACCCCCTCCTCAGCTAGCAGATCGGCGTCACAGGGTCAAGACCGTTGCGGAGCCGTCTGTTCCGCCACCCGGTTGCCGCGGTTTCGTAGGTGCATGACGAACACGCGTCCGCACGTTGCCAGGCTCGCCCGGCGCGGCCTGCTCGCAACCGACATCGAGGCGTACGGCCGCCGCACCGGGCCCGACCAGTATGCTGCCCAGCGCGTCTACGAGCTCGCCCTGCAGCGCGCGGCCGTGCGGGCCGGGCTGCCGCTGGAGCGCTGCCGGCGCCAGCCCGCCGGCGACGGTGAGATGCTCGTGCTGCCGGGCGGCGTGCACGAGCCACGGATCATCGCCACCCTGCTGCCCAGCCTCGCGGCGCAGCTGGACGCGTACAACGCGCAGCGGTGCCGGCGCCGTCGCATCCGGCTGCGGGTCGCCGTGCACCACGGCCTGATCCAGCTCGACGGCCCGACCGGCTTCCCCGGCCGCCCCCTCGTCGTGCTGGCCCGGCTGCTGGACTGCGCGCCGCTGCGGGCCGTCCTGCGCGAGCACTCGCAGGTCAGCCTCGCCGCGATCATCTCGGCCGACGTCTACGAGGAGGTCGTAACCAACCGGTACGGCGGGCTGCGGCCCGGACTGTTCCGGCCGGCCGCGGTCGACCTGCGCGGCGTCGAGCGCGCCGGGCGGGCCTGGGTCTACGCGCCCGGGCACGACCTCGCCCAGGTTCCCCGCCGCCCGCTGGCCGGCTGACACGGTCGCCGTACCGCGGCCCGTTGCGGTTCGCCGGGCGCCACCGGATCCCGCGGCCTACCGTGGGTGGTATGACCGATATCGCAAATTTCACCTATCTTCTGGACGACCCGGAGATCCGCCTGGTGATCTTCGGGCTCGCCCACAGCGGCCACCGGCTCGTCCCGGAGCACCCGGGAGCCGCGCGGCTGCGGGCGTTGGTGGTCCGGATGCTCGACGCGGCCGACGCCGGGCAGCGGCAGAGCTGGCTCTCGGCGGATGTCCACAAGGCGCCGATGACGGTGACCCAGGTCCAGATGGTCCTCGGCGACGACGTCATCTCCGAGGTCGGCGCCTACATCCGGGTGGAGTCCGCGTACGCGGCCTGGCAGCTGGCGGCCGTCCTGCCGGCCCTGACGGACGCGATGAGCCCCTCCGGCGCGCTGGTGACGGACGCCGAGCTGGCCGAGCAGATCGAGCTGGCCTCCGACGAGGCCGACCGCACCTGCGCGTTCGCGCCGCACGTCTTCTGACCTTCCCGCGCGCGTGTTCGCCGGATCGCCGCTTGCGTCCGGCCGCCTCCCGTCTACTATGCACCGTAGGAGTTTCTGGGGCGGGTGGCAGGAGGCGCTGTGGAGGGCGGCACGCCGGCATGCCTGCCGGCCTCCGGTCGGCTCGCACTGGTTCGCGCGCTCGCGCTGGCGCTGGTCTGCGCGGTCCTGCTGCAGAGCGTGCAGGTGCGCGGCTGCTGCACCGATGTCTCGGCGTCGGTCGCCGTCGCTTCGAACCCCGGGGCCGGTGTGCCGGCCTGTGCCGTCGAGCACTGGCAGACCGACCGGGTCGTCATGACGGCCGGCCGTCTCGACCCGGCCGCGCAGACCATCGAGACGCTCCGCGTCGCCCACACACCGCAGGGCACCCGGGTGATCCCCAACCGGCTGCGGTACGTCCTGCCGGCCGAGCTCGACCTGCTCGCCGAGTGCGCCGGACTGCGGCTGGCCGGCCGGTACGGCGACCTGACCGGTTCCGCGCTGCCGCAGCGGCCGTCCACGGCGGTCTCCGTCTACACCGCGCCACCGGCGCGCTGACGACCGGGATGTCGCCCAGGATGTCGCCCGGGATGCTGGTTGAGACGGTGCTCCGCGAGCCGTGCGTGCGCCCCGGCACGATGGCACCGGGCGACGTGCACCTGCGCGCGGAGGAGCGGCCCGTCGACGTCGCCCACGTCGTCGTCGTTGTCGAGACCGGCGACGGGTCGCCGATCATGCGCCATCAGGTTGCCGCCGGCTGCACCCTGCCGTCCGGCCGAACCCGGTCGATGCCGTTCCTGCTGCCGGTCCCGTGGGAGACGCCGGTCACCTGGCCGGGGCATCCCGTGGTGCTGGGTCTCCGGACGGAGGTCGTCCTCGCCGACGGGGCGGTCTGCCGCTGGACGGCGCCGTTCGAGGTACACCCGTCGCTCGGCCATCATCGCCTGCTGGAGGCGCTGTGGTCGCTCGGGTTCGGCCTCGAGCGGGTGGAACTGGCCGGCGGGCCCCTGCCGGAGGTACGCCGCTCCATGCCGTTCGTCCAGCGCATGACGTTCCGCCTTCCCACGGCCCCGGCGGGCGGTCTGAGCGTCGCCCTGGTGGCCGGCCCGGTCGGCGTCGACGTCGTGACGGTGACGGCCGCCGGCCGGAGGCACGCGGTCGTCCGCCACGACGGCGGAGCACCGCACGCGGCAGGACCTGGCTCGGGGAGCGGACACCCCGTGCTGGACACTTGCTCCGACGGGCGATAGGAGGTGACGATCGCGATGGCGTGTCCGGCGTCTGCTCGACGCCCGCACCGGCGCGGCCGGGCGGTGGCGCTGTGCGCCGTGCTGCTGGTCGTCGCCGTGGCCTGGATGCACGCCGTCGCGTCGGCCGGTGTCCTGGCAACGGACGCCCACCATGCCGGAGGGCACGCGGCCCGGGTCATGGCCGACGCAGGGCCGATGTCCACGGACCCGCCCGCGGGTCTCACCCTGAGGGGTGAGCCGTGCGCGGCGGGCGCGTCCACCGGGTCGCACGACCCGCCCGGCAGTGGCCACGGGGCCGGCGGGCACGGGCGCGGACACGCCGGGTCGATGTGCCAGGCCCCCGGGCTCGGCAGTGCCCCCTGGTCGCCGGTGCTGCTGCTCCTGCCGTTCCAACCGGCCGGGGGTGGCAGCCGCCCGCCCCTGTGTGCCACGGTTGCCGTCGACGCCGCTCGCGGCAGCGGCTGTGGGCCGCCGTCACTGGCCATGCTGTCGATCCTGCGAACGTAGGACCGGCTCCTGAAGCGGCCCCCGCACCCGGCGGGGACCGGCTTCCATCCGGGCCCGAACGGTTCTCACATCAGGAGTCGACATGTACCTGCACCACCTTCGCGTCGCCGCGGTCGGCCTCGTGCTGCTCGGCGTCTCCGCCGGCGTCTCCGCCTGTGGCGGTGGCAGCCACCACGACATGGGTGCCCAGCCCACGTCGCCGGCGGCGACCGCCAGCGGTACCGTGGCCGGCAGTTTCAACGGGATCGATGTCAGGTTTGCCACCGACATGATCCCGCACCACCGGCAGGCGCTGGAAATGGCGAAGCTCGCCGAGGCGCGGGCGGCCACCCCGGCGGTCAAGGACCTCGCCGGGCGCATCAGCAAGGCACAGGATCCCGAGATCGCCACCATGTCCGGCTGGCTCACCGCGTGGGGTGAGCCGGTGCCGAGCCCCGGCGGCATGGACCACGGCATGGACCACGACGCCATGGGTGGCATGCCCGGGATGATGAGCCAGCAGGAGATGCAGCAGCTGGCCAAGGCGACCGGCACCGAGTTCGACCGGCTGTTCCTCACGATGATGATCAGGCATCACGAGGGCGCCGTCGAGATGGCGAAGGCCGAGCAGGCGCAGGGTGAGAACCCGGCGGCCAAGAAGCTCGCCGGCGACATCGCCACCAGCCAGACGGCCGAGATCGCCGAGATGGAAGGCCTGCTCAAGAAGCTGTAACGGCCGGACCGCGCCGGGCCGGCGGTGGCGTGTGCCGCCGCCGGCCCGGCGCGGTCGGCCCGGCCCACGGGGTGACACCGCGCGGTTTGTAGACCGAGAGCACCAGCGCGACGAGCAGGAGCGCGACGGCGGCGCCCGCGTGCACGACGGGTGAGACGGTGCGCAGCTCCGCGAGCTCGACGCCCGGGTCGCGGGCCAGGTCGGCGAGCGTCGCGAGGGTCTGCATGTACAGCAGGAGCACGGCCGTGGCGAACAGGTTCAGCAGCAGCTTGACGAGCACCCAGTAGTGCCGCACCAGGCCCCAGCCGGTACCGATCGACTGCACGAGGCCGGTGGCCAGGCCGGCGAGGCTGAACGGCACCAGGGTCGCCCAGCCGGCCGGCTCCAGCACCAGGTACACCCCGCGCACCACGCCGGCGTCGCCGGACGTCAGGGCGACCACGCCCAGCGCCAGGGACGTGACCACCGCACCGAGCCACCCCACCGACGCGGCCACGTGCAGCACGAGCGCGAGCCTGCGCACGGGTGGACGCATCACCATGCCGGGCCGCCGGGCGCCGACGGGACCGGCCGGGACCCGCCGTGGCGCAGGTGCCGGCCCGGCCCGTGCCCGGTCAGCAGCAGGACCACCACCAGGACCACGACGGCCACGCCGGCGATCGCGAAGACCTTCACCCAGCGCGGCGTCCGGGCGTCGGACGGTTCGACCATGACAGCCTCCTCAGCTTCGACCTCCCAACTTTGCGATACAACTTGTCGATTTGCAAGACACTCTGTCTCGGCCCTGGCGGAGTGTATCGTGGTGGGGTGCCGAGGCTGTGGAACGCGACGATCGACGAGCACCGCCGCACCGTGCACGCCGCGATCCTGGACACGGCGGCGGCGCTGATCGCCGAGCACGGCCTGGCCGGGGTGACGATGTCGCAGATCGCCACGCAGGCCGGGATCGGCCGGGCCACCCTCTACAAGTACTTCCCGGACGTCGAGGCGATCGTCGTCGCCTGGCACGAGCGACAGGTCGGCGAACACCTCGCCCAGCTCACCCGGGCCGCCGCCGAGGCCGGCGAGCCGGGCGACCGGCTCCGCACGGTGCTGCTCACGCTGGCCGAGCTGGCCGGCGGCCGACACCAGCCGGCCGCCGCCGGGCACGGACCCGACCTTGCCGTGCCGCTGCACCGCGCCGAGCACCTGCACCGGGCCCGGCACCGGCTGCACGCACTGCTGACCGACGTCATCCACGCCGCCGCCGACGCCGGTCACGTCCGCACCGACGTGCCCGCCGCCGAGCTCGCCACGTTCAGCCTGCACGCCCTCGGCGCCGCCGCCGACCTGCCGGCCACCCGACCGGCCCGCGCCCGGCTCGTCGACACCACGCTGCGCGCGCTGCGCGGTTGATGTCACGCGGCGAATGCCGCTTGCCCGACACCGCAGCGACCGACACCGCAGCGACCGGCACCGCCCGCGGCAGGGCGTCAGGCGAGCGCGGCGGGCAGGGCGAGGACGGCGAAGCGGATCAACCGTCCGGCGAAGCAGACGACGGCGAACTCCCACTGCCGCAGACCGGCGGTGCCGGCGGCGACGCTGACGACGGCCAGCGGCGGCACCCCGGCCGCCGCGGAGACGAACACGGTCGGCAGGCCGGTGCGCCGGCCGGCGAGCCAGCGCCGGATCGGTTCGGCCCACCGGGCGGCGCGGGCCCGCGCGCGGCTCGACCGGTGCCGTCGGGCGAGCCGCCGGGCCAGCCGGCCCGTGCCGCGCCGCGCGGCCTCGAACAGCAGCAGCTTCCCGGCGGTCTGTCCGAGCGCCAGCGCGACGACGGCGACCACGGCGGTGCCGGCGCGCTGGCCGGCGAGGACGGCGTAGGCCTCGGCGTTGACGACCGGGACGAGGGCGGAGGCGACACCGTATCCGGCCGCCACCGCCGCCTCGACGAGGGCGTTCACGCCCGGCCGTCCCGGCGGAGCAGCCCGGCCACCCTCACCGCGGACCACAGCTTGACGACGAGCACGGCGATCGCGACGGCCAGCGCCACCCGGTACTGCCCGAGCGCGACGGCACCGACGACGCCGGCGGTGTTGACGGCCTTGGCCACCGGCGACCAGTTCAGTACCCACACCCGCCGATCGACGACATGGAAGTCGTTGGGGCTGATCACGGGCCAGCACAGGAACGCCAGCGACAGCATGGTGTCCAGCACCATGAACGAGGGCAGGAACACCGAGGCCACGACCGCGACGCCGGGCACGAGCGCGATCAGGCCCACGCAGAGCACGGCGGTGCACGCGCGGTCGCTCACGATGTCGAGCACCGCCCCCGCCCTCGTCTCCTGGCCGAGCCGGCGGGCGGCGAGGCCGTCGAGCATGTCGCCGAGCCAGTAGATGCCGTACGCCACGACGAGCAGCGTCATGGAGCCGGCGACGAGCGCGGCGAGCCCGGCGGTGACGGCGGCGACCGTGCGCACGACGGTGATGCCGTTGGGGACGGTGAGGAAGGGGCCGACGTGGACGGCGGGGCGGGCTTCGACGAGAGTCACCCCTGCAGCGTCGTGGTGCTGCGCCGGCCGGCGGAACGGGCCGCGGTGCCGACCGGATCGCGGCGACGGTACCGGGGTGCCGGTCCGTCCGGTACCCCGGTACCTGGCCGCCGGCCGCGGCGATCGCCGAGACTGGTCGGGTGGTCACCGGAGTACCGGGGTGGTTGCGCAACCCCGAGCGCGTGCGCATGATCGGCACCGGCGTGGCCGGCTTCGTCGTCGCGGTCGTGGTCACGACCGTCGAGGGCGGCGTGAGCGTGCCGGCCGACTGGGTGCGCCTCGTGTTCCCCGCCGGTCTCGCGGCCATGGCGCTGCCCGCCCGCTACCGGGCACTGAGCTTGGCGGTCTGCGCCGCGTTCGTGGCGGGTGTGAGCACCGGCGAGTCGGTCCAGCTGGGCCTGGCGGCGGCCGGCCTGGTCTTCATCTCGACCTGCCAGGACCCGGCCCGGCGGCCCTGGCTGGGACTGGCCGGCGGGTCGGCCGGCGCGGCCGGGGCCCTCGCCGTCGCGCTGGCCGGCGGGCGGGGACTGTACGAGCAGCCGTTCGCCTTTGTCGCGGCCGGCTTCCTCCTGGCGACGCTGCTGCGCTCGTGGTCACGCGGCCAGGCCCTGACCCGGGAGGCGGCCGGCCTGCGCAGCCAGGCGGCCTGGCTGGAGCAGCGCACCAACCTGGCCCGCGAGCTGCACGACGTGGTCGGCCACCACGTCACGGCGATGGTCGTGCAGGCCGAGGCCGGCCAGTTCAGCGACGACCCGGCCGCCGCACTGCGGCGGATCGCGGACAGCGGCCGCACCGCGCTGCGCGACCTCGACTCGCTCGTCGTGCACCTGCGCGACCCGGGCGCCGCGATCGCGGTGAGCCAGCCGCCCCGCCTGTCCGACATCGACGAGCTGCTCGCCCAGCCGCTGCGCCAGCAGGGCGTGACGGTGCACGTCCGGCTGGACCCCGAGCCGGGCCTCGACGAGGCCGGGGCGCTGACCGCCTACCGCATCGCGCAGGAGGCGCTCACCAACATCGCCCGGCACGCCGGCGCCACGGCGGCCTGGGTCGAGCTGGAGCGCATCGGCCCCGACGCCCGCCTGCGGGTCAGCGACGACGGCATCGGCCCGCCGAAGGCGCCGGCCCGCGGCTCGGGCCTGCTCGGCATCGAGGAGCGGGTCCGCGCGCTCGGTGGCACCTGGCGGCTGGGCCCGCGGCCGGGTGGCGGCACCGTGCTGGAGGCCGGCCTGCCGGTGGCGAAGCCGTGATCCGGGTCGCGATCGCCGACGACCAGGAGTTGGTCCGCGACGGCTTCAGCCTGATCCTGCGCTCCCAGCCGGACATCCGGGTCGCGGCCGAGACCGGCGACGGCCGGCAGCTCCTCGACGCCGTGCGCCGTGACGCCCACATCGACGTCGCCCTCGTCGACATCCGCATGCCGGTGCTCGACGGCCTGCAGGCCACCCGCGCGCTGGCCGGGATGCCGCACGCGCCGGCCGTCATCATCGTCACCACGTTCGACGACGACACGTACGTGCTGGACGCCATCGCCGCCGGTGCCCGCGGGTTCCTGCTCAAGCGGTGCAGCGCCCGCGACCTGATCGCCGCGGTGCGCACGGTCGCGGCCGGCGCGGCGATCCTGTCGGCCGAGGTCACCGGCGCGGTGCTGGACCGGGTCCGCGCGACCGGCCCGGCCACGCGGGTCGGGCTGACGCCCTACCAGCTGACCGCCCGCGAGACGGACGTGCTCACCCTGATCGGTGCGGGGCTCAACAACGACGAGATCGCGCAGCACCTGCACCTCTCGATGAGCACGGTCAAGACGCACGTCGCCAACGTGCTGGCCAAGACCGGCAGCCGCGACCGCGTGCGCGCCGCCATCCTGGCGATCCAGGCCGGCCTCGCACCGTGACGACGCCCGGCGTCTGCGCCTTGACCGTGCTCAGCGGGTTCAGAGGGTGATCACGACCTTGCCGCGGGTGTGGCCGCCCTGCACGTGGGTGTGGGCGTCGGCGAGCTTCTCCAGCGGGTACGTGTTCTGCAGGCGGGGCGTGTAGGCGCCGCTGCGGCCCAGGCGCGCCGCCTCCGGGATGTTGGCGCCCGCGTTCGGGGCGCCGGAGGCGAGGGCGACGCCGAGGGCCGCGGCGCCGAAGTCGGCGACCGTCGAGACCCGTGCGGCGTCGCCGACGAGCGCGACGATGTCGGCCAGCGAGCCCGAGCCGGCGGTGTCGAGCGCGGCGTCGACGCCGCCGGGGGCGACGGCCCGCACGCGGTCGGCCAGGCCGTCGCCGTACGTGACCGGCGTCGCGCCGAGCTCGCGCAGGAAGTCGTGGTTGTGCTCGCTTGCCGTACCGATGACGGTGGCGCCGCGGGCGATCGCGATCTCGACGGCCGCGGAGCCGACGCCGCCCGCCGCGCCCTCGATGAGCACGGTCCGGCCGGTGAGGTCGCCGAGGGGTTCGAGGCCCGCGATCGCGGTCGAGGAGGCGAGGCCGGCCGCGGCGGCCTGCTCCATCGACCAGCCGTCGGGCACGCCCGCCCACGCCGTCAGCACGGCGAGCTCGGCGGCGGCGCCGTCGCGGGTCAGGCCGAAGACCCGGTCGCCGGCCTGCACGCCCGTCACGCCCTCGCCGACCTCGTCCACGATCCCGGCCGCGTCGCTGCCGGGGACGGCGGGGAACGTGGTCGGGATGAACTGGGCCATGTAGCCGGCGCGGATCTTCCAATCGACCGGGTTCACGCTGGTGGCGGCGACCCGGACCCGGATCTCGCCCGGCCCGGCGTGGGGTTCGGGGGCGTCGTCGACGGTGAGCACCTCGGGGCCGCCGTACTGGTGGAAAAGGACTGCGCGCATGGTCACGACCTTCGGGTAGGCGGGAGCGTTCGCGGAGAGAGCGGATCACATCATGGGGTCCGCCAAGTCCGCGCGCCAGCCCGTCTCACCCGCGGGGAATTGGTCCAGCCCCGCTGGTCCACCCGGATTGGTTCAACCGGATGGTGCGCCGCGGCGCCGCGTCGGCTGCCCGGCCCGGATCGCTCCGCCAGAAATACGACGCAAAAGCTGCTGTAACGGTCCGCAGTGCTACCAGCACGCTGCGAGACGGTCCTATGGTCCGGCCTGAGCCTGGAAACCGAGCCGTGACCGAGAGCGTGGGTGGCCATGAACCTGCTCCGAGACCTGCCGTCGCGTGCCCGCCGGCCGATCGTCGTCGCCGGTCTCGCCGCCGTGCTCGCGCTCGTGGCGTGGGCCGTGGTCGCCGCTGACGACGACGAGCGCGCCGCGGCGCCCCAGCCGTCGACCGCGCCGCGGCCGGCGGCGTCGGACCCGCGTGCGCCCGCCGTGGTCAACGACTACCGGGCCTACTGGGCGGCGCTGCTGAAGGCGTCCGATCCGGCCGACCCCAACCACGCCGACCTGCTGCGGCACGTCACCGGCGCCGAACTGGGCCGCGCCCGCACGGTGCTGACCGCCCGCCGGCAGTCCGGTGAGGTCGTGCGCGGCAGCTACGAGCACCGCGAGACCGTGCAGTCCATCGGCGACCGCGTCGCCACGGTCGACGACTGTCTGAGCGCGCGCACCGCGGTCTACGAGGCGTCGAGCGGCAAGGTGAAGGTCCAGGACCCGCAGCAGGACCAGCCGCTGACGGTGGCGCTGCAGCTCGACGGCGGTGTCTGGAAGGTCTCCGAGATCAAGCCGGGAGTCCCCGGCGCCTGCACGAGGCCGGCCGCGTAGGGCGGTGCCCGCACCACGTTTCCCGCACGGAGGTGTGCACATGCAGAGCCATGCGTTCCGGGGGATCCATCGGCCGTCGACCCGCCGGCGGCGCCGAGCGGCGTGGTCGGCGGTCGTCGCCGTGGCGCTCGCCGCGGTGGTGTCTGCGACGCCGTGGCCCGCGCGGCCGGCCCTGGCCGAGACCACGCCCGCGACGGTGAGTATCTCCAGCCTGTCGCCCGCGGGCTCGTTCTCGCCCAACGGCGACGCCATCGAGGACACCGTCGACGTCTACTTCTGCCTGGACGCCCCGGCCAACGTGACGGCGGTCGCGCTCGACGCCGCCGGCACGACCGTGCGGACCATGGTGAGCACCAGATCGTTCGCCGCCGGCTGCCACTACGGCGACGTGCGGTGGGACGGCCGCGCCGACGGTGGCGCCCTCGCGCCCGACGGTACGTACGTGCTGCGGCTGACCGCGATGAACGCCTCCGGGCAGCCGACCGAGGCGACCGCACCCATCGTCCTCGACCGGCGCCTGCCCGGCGTCGTCAGCGCGCCGGCGCCGGGCTCCGTGCTCAGCGGGACCGTCGAGTTCGTCTTCACGCCCACTCCCGGCATGCACGTGACCCGGGTCCGGTTCGACCTCACGTCGCCGACCCTGTCGTGCGCGACGCCGGAGGTCATGACGGCGGCACCGGACGGCACGTTCCGGACCTCGTACGACACCACCACGTCCTGCGGTGAGGGCGCTCGCACGCTGACCGCGTACGTCCAGTTCGTCGACCCGGCCGGGGCCGGCCACAGCTGGAACTCGACCGGCCAGCCGGTGACGCTGGCCAACCCCGCGCCGCCTGCCGTCGCCGTCGTGTCCTACGTACCCGTGGTGTTCTCGCCCAACGGCGACGGCCAGGAGGACCAGGCGACCTTCAACTACTGCACGGCCGACACCGTCGACGGTGGCGCGCTGGCGGTCCGGGTCCGGATCGTCGACGAGCACGGCGCGACCGTGCGGACCCTCGCCGACGAGCAGCGCGACCCGGCACCGTTCTGCTACACGTGGTACGGCTACTTCTCGACGCTGTCGTGGGACGGCACGAACGACGCCGGGGACCCGGCACCCGACGGCGCGTATCAGGTCGAGGTCGCGGCGACCGACGCGACCGGGCTCGTCGGGACGGAGCGCCTCGACGTGGTCGTCGACCGCCGGGCGCCGGGCCGGATCACCGCGCCCGCCGCCGGTGCGACGGTGCACGGGCCGGCCGAGTTCGCGTTCGAGCCGGCCGCCGGTGTCGAGGTGCGCCGGGTGACGTTCGTGCTGGCGAACCAGACGGTGTCGTGTGCCGCCCCGGAGGTGACCGCGCCGGACGGGTCCGGCGTGTTCCGCGTCGTGTTCGACACCGGCGCCGACTGTGGCGACGGTGCCCGCCACCTGACGGCCACGGTCCGCTACGTCGACGCCCGGGGCGTCGAGCACGGCTGGACGTCGGCGCCGGTGCCGCTCACCCTGGACAATCCGGCGCCGCCGGCACCGGCGTTGCAGCTGTGGAGCGGCGCGATGTTCTCGCCCAACGGTGACGCGCAGGACGACGAGGCGTCGTTCTCCTACTGCGCCGCCGACGCCACCGACGGCGGGCGACTGTCCACAGTGGTCCGTGTCGTCGCCGCGGACGGTACCGTCGTGCGGACGTTGACGCAGGAGGACCGCGACCCGGCACCGTTCTGCTATACCTGGTACGGCTGGTTCAGCGGCGGCACCTGGAACGGGCTCGACGACGCGGGCCAACCTGCGCCCGACGGCACCTACACCATCGAGGTCGCCGCCACCGACGGCGGCGGGCTGACCGGGACGGCCCGCGCGTCCGTCATCCTGGACCGGCGGGTGCCGGGCGTGCTCGACGCACCGGCGGCGCAGGCCACGCTGGAGGGCCCCGCCGAGTTCGCGTTCACGCCGACGCCCGGGTTCACCGTGCTGCAGGCGACCTTCGTCCTGACCTCGCCGACGGAGAGCTGTGGATCGCCGGCGCTCACCGAGGCCGGGCCGGACGGCGTGTTCCGCACGACCTTCGACACGGCGACGTGCGGCGACGGCGCCCGGAACGCCTCGGTCCAGGTGCAGTACCGCAATCCGGCGGGTGAGGTGCGGTGGTGGACCTCGCCGCCCCGGGCGGTGACGCTGCACAACCCGGCGGCGCCCGTGGTCGCCGTTCGCCTGTACTCGTCGACCACGTTCTCCCCGAACGCCGACGGGCAGGACGACACGCTCTCCTTCGCGTACTGCGCCGCGGACGCCGCCGACGGCGGCCGGCTGTCCGTCGTCGTCCGCGTGCTGGACGGTACCGGCGCGCCGGTCCGCACGCTGCACGCGCAGGACGCCGACCCCTCGCCGGCCTGCTACTCGTGGTACGGCTACTTCTACGGGCTCGACTGGAACGGTACCGACGACGACGGGCAGGCGGTGCCCGACGGCGCCTACACGCTGGAGGTCTCCGCGACCGACCAGACCGGCCGCACCGGGACCGAGCTGGCCACGCTGACCGTCGACCGGCGGCTGCCCGGCACGCTCGACCTGCCCGGCCCCGGTGCGACGCTGGCCGGCACGGCGCTGTTCGAGTTCACGCCGGCCGGCCACGTCTCGACGCAGCAGGTCGACGTCTCGGTGGCCGGGCGCGGCGCCACGATGTACAACGCCTCGCCGGACGGGCGGTGGCGGACCACCATGCCGATGGGGCAGCTGCCGCCCGGCCCGGCGACGTTCTACTGGACCGTGCGGTGGACCGACGCGGCCGGGCAGACGCATTACTACTCGAAGCAGTTCGAAGTGGCGGTCGACCCGACCAGCATCCCGCTCGCCGTCACCGCCACGGGATCCGGCGGCCCCGCACCGCTGGACGTGTCGTTCGCGGTCACCGCCTCGGAGCCCAACGGCCGGCCCCTGCAGCTGCTGGTCAACTACGGCGACGGTACCGCCGAGGTGCACCGTACCGTCGAAGCGCCCTACGCCACCGTCACGCTCACCCACCGCTACGCCGACCCGGGCGCCTACCAGGCGTTCGTGTCGGTCAGCAACGGCAGCGGCGGGTACGCCGCACAGACCCTGCCGGTCACCGTCGCCGGGCAACCGAACACGCCGCCGCAGGTCAACGTCGCGACGGGCCCGGTCACCGGTACCGCGCCGCTGGACGTCAGCACCACCATCGAGGCGAGCGACGCCGAGGGCGACCAACTGCGGTACACCACCGACTTCGGCGACGGCACCGCGCCCGTGACCGGAACGCTGCCGGTGGCGCCGCTCGCGCACCGCTACACCGTGCCCGGCACGTACCTGGTGCGCACCGAGGTCTCCGACGGCCGCCTGTCCGTGGTCCGCACCACCCGCGTCACGGCCGTGCTGAGCGAACCGCTGCAGGCCCGGGCCGGCGACGACCGCAGCGTCATCGCCGGCGACGAGATCATCTTCGACGGCGGCGGCTCCCGCCCCGCCGCCGTGATCGGCTCGTACGAGTGGACCTTCGGCGACGGCGCCTCCGCGACCGGGAACACGCCACGGCACACCTTCAGCACGCCCGGCACCTACACCGTCACCCTGACCGTGCGCGCCGGCACCCTGACGGCGCAGGACACGGCGACGGTGCGCGTCGCACCCGTGCCGGTCGAGCCGGGGCTCGGCGTCACCGTGCGCAGCGGCGGCCGTGCGGTGCCGGGCGCCGAGGCGCTCGTGATCCTGCCCGACGGGCAACGGATCAGCGGTATCGCGGGGGCGGGCGGGACCACCCGGCTCAGGGGCCTCGCCGACGGCGCGGTCACCGTGTACGCCTGGGCCGACGGCTATCAGCCGGGGACCGCCGTGGCGACCGTGGCCGGCGGCTCCGGCCAGGTCGAGTTCGACCTGGTCGGCGGCGACGTCGGCGCGGCCACGCTCACGTCGGAGCGCCTGACCGTCGAGGAGATCGTCGCCAAGGGCCTGGACCCGGCCGCGCCGGAGAACCAGAACGTCTACGAGTTCACGGTCAACCTGTTCTTCGTGCCGGCGGAGCCCCAGCAGGAGCCGCCGACCCACGACCTGCACATCGAGGTGGTGACGAACCTCGACGGCGTCTACACGCTGCTGTACGACGCCGGGCAGGGCCCGCAGTCCTGCGATCCGGCCTTCTGCCAGCTCGGCTGGGGCACCAACGTCGTCGTGCCCCAGGTGACCTACGTGCAGCAGCAGCCGGTCGTGCAGTGGCTGGTGATCCCCGGCCGGGCGAAGTTCCTGAAGGAGTTCTTCGACGTCAGCCTCATCGTGCAGAACCTCGCACCGGCGGGGTTCACGTTCACCCAGGGCTCCGCGACGCTCGACCTGCCCGGCGGGCTGTCCCTCGCACCGACGGCCGAGCCGCAGCACCTCACGGTCGACGTCGCCGACATTCCCGGCGGTGCCGGCCGGACCACCACGTGGACCGTCCGCGGCGACGGCGAGGGCAGCTACGACCTGCACGCCGCATACTCGGCGAGCCTGGAGCCGGTCGGCAAGCCGGTACGGCTGCAGGCGGCGACCGTCAGCCCGCTGAAGGTCTGGGGCGGCTCGCTACTGCACATGAGCGTGCAGGTGGACAGCTGCGCGGTGCGCAACGGCCCGTACCACGTCACCATCGTGCTCCGTAACGTGTCCGACCCGCGGGACCGCGACGCCGCCCGGGTCTACAACGCGGAGGTCGAGCTGCTCGACCGGCCGTCGGACGCACCCGACTGGCAGGCGCTGTACTCGCTGGCACCACCGACCCGGTACACCACAGCGGTGATCGAGCCGGGCGCCACGATGGTCAGCCGGTTCGTGGTCTACCCGGCGCTCGGCAACGACGACGTGCGGCACCTGCGGCTGATCCCCGAAAGCTCGTTCATCCAACGTACCGGCGGCAACGTCGGCGTCCCCAGCGAGATCGCCGTCAACGACGTCGGCAACTGTGCCACCCTCGACTACGGCGCGGTCACGGTCGGGGAGGTGGTCCCCGGCGGGGCCGGCCCGGACACCGCCACCGTGACGTGGACGAAGGTGACCCCCGACGCGGAGGTCGAGTCCTACGAGCTGCTCGGCGCCGCCACCCTCGGCGACCCGCTGACCGCGACCCGGTTCGGGCGCACGCCGCCGGGCACCACGTCGGTGACGCTGTCCAGTGACCAGGACCGCGACCTGCGGTACGTCACCGTCCTCACGCATCTCAAGGACGGCCGGACGGTCGCCGACCACATGCTCGCCGAGGGGCCGCCGCGGTACGTCGCGCTCGGCGACAGCTTCTCCTCGGGCGAGGGCTATCCCGGGTTCGAGCCGTCCACGAACCAGTGCCACCGCTCGCTCGGCTCCTACAGCCGGCAGCTGTCGCAGGACGTCGCCGTGCGGGACCTGTTCCTGCCCGCCGGGTTCCACGCGTGCAGCGGTGCGGTCGTCGACGACTCCTTCAACGACAACCCGAACAACCCCGGCGAGCGGCCGCAGCGCAGCCACGTCAACAAGTTCACCGAACGGGTCACGCTGACGATGGGCGGCAACGACTCCGGCTTCAGCGGCCTGGCCAAGCTGTGCATCGCCTGGGACTGCGGCCACGACCTCGCGAACAAGCTGCTGGCCTACTCCGCCGACACCTTCAACGTCGCGGTCAACCTGATGAGCGTGCTGCAGTGCGCGGCCGCCAACACCACCGGCGCCGGTCTGCAGTGCGACGTCTCCGCCGCGCTGCAGACCGCGATACACGAGGTCGCCGCGCGTTCCCAGTCGATCAACAACGTCGACTCCGGCGTGCTGCGGCAACGGCTCGTCGCCCTCTACCGCGACCTGCTCGCCGCCGCCCCCGACGCGCAGATCCTCGTCGGCACCTACCCGCAGGTGGTCGACGAGAGCGACACCACGTGCGCGCTGCGGCCGGACGTCACCGATGCCCTGCTCACCCTCAGCGGCGCCGAGAAGCGGTACATCAGCGCGTTCACCAACCGGCTGAACACCACCATCCGCAACGCCACGCTGGAGGCCGGCGACGGCGCCCGGCTGCACTTCGTCGACGTGAACCAGCCCGGCTCGACCTTCAGCACCCACAAGCTGTGCACCGCGGCCGGGCTCAACCCGGACAGCGCCGTCAACACGCTCGTGTCGCCGATGGTGTTCAGCGTCCATCCCAACGCCATCGGCCAGCACGCCTACTACGAGGAGTTCCTCAAGGCCACCAACCGGACCGCCAACGTGCGCCGCACCGTGCACGGCGGCGAGACGGCGGCCGTCGCCCAGGTCGTCGTCGACCCCGGCACGACCCTGTCCACCAGCGTCACGGCACCCGGCTCCACTGTGGAGCTCCGGCTGACCGCGCCCGGCGGTACCCGCTACGACCGCCGCGGCGTGCCGGCGGGCGCCGAATGGAGCGTCACCGGCACCACGGAGACGGTGCGGATCCCCGGCGCCGAGGCCGGGACCTGGCAGATCGAGCTGATCGGCGGGCAGGTCGACCCGCCGGGCACGCAGGTGCAGGTCTTCGCCGGCACCGCCGCACCGGCACCACCGGCGGGGCCGTCCGCCGTCGCCACCGCCACCGTGCTGGACCGCGGTGCCCGGCTGGTGCACGTCGACGGCGCCGGCTCCACCTCGCCCAGCGGGCCGATCACCTCGTACACGTGGTACTTCGGCGACGGCAGCACGGCGACGGGGCCGGTCGCCGACCACACGTTCGCCGCACCGGGCACGTACCCGGTCGGCCTGCTCGTCACCGACGGCACCGGCCAGAGCCACACGGTGGTCCTCCCGCCGATCGACCTCACCGACGACGCGCCCGTCGCGGCGGCCGACTTCGGCACCGTGCCCGAGGACGGCGTGCTGACCGTGGCCGCGCCGGGCGTGCTGGCCAACGACACCGACACCGAGGGTGGTCCGCTCACCGCCACGCTGGTCACCGGCCCGGCGCACGGCACCGTCCAACTGGCCGCCGACGGCGGCTACGTCTACCGGCCCGCGCCCGACTTCAGTGGCACCGACAGCTTCAGCTACGACGCGCACGACGGCTTCGGCACCGCCCGCGGCACGGTCACCATCACCGTCACGCCGGTCAACGACGCGCCCGTCGCGGTCGCCGACGCCTACACCACCCGCCAGGCCCGGCCACTCGTGGTCGCCGCGCCGGGCGTGCTGGCCAACGACACCGACGTCGAGGGCGGTCCGCTCACCGCCGCGCTGGTCACCGGCCCGGCGCACGGCACCCTGACGCTCGCCCCGGACGGGTCGTTCACCTACACGCCGGCCGGCGGGTTCGCGGGCGTCGACGCGTTCCAGTACCGGGCCGCCGACCCGGCGGCCACCTCGCCCGCGGTGACGGTGCAGCTGACCGTCACCGGCTGCGCCGACGACTTCGGCTACACCTGCGCGACCGCCGCCCGCGCCTTCACACCGGCCGACACCACCGTGCTGCCACTGTCCGGGGACGACGCGACGACGCAGGTCGCCCTGCCCTTCCCGGTTACGTTGTACGGGCAGACCTACGCCACGGCGTGGGTCGACACCAACGGCATCGTGAGCCTCGTGAACCCCGGCGGGCCGCATGCGGACAACGGGACCCTGCCCACGGGCACGCTCCCGAACGCCGCTGTCTACGCCTTCTGGACCGACCTCGTCGTCGACGCCTCGGCGTCGGTCCGCACGGCCGTCAGCGGGACGGCACCGAACCGGCAGTTCATCGTCGAGTGGCGCAACGTGTACCTCTACGGCAACACCTCGCGCCGGCTCACCTTCGAGGCGATCCTGACCGAGTCCGGCGACGTCATCACGAACTACACGGGCCTGGACAACGACTTCGAGCGTGGCAGCGTCGCGACCGTCGGCATCGAGAACGCGGACGGCAGCGACGCGCTGACCTACTCCGTCAACACGGCCGGCCTGCAGTCCGCGACGGCGGTCGTGTTCACCGCGCCCGGCGGCACCCCGCCACCGGCGACCACCGGCTCGATCTCCGGGACCGTCACCGTGTCCGGCGGCGGCGCGGTGCCGGCCGCGACCGTGACCCTCACCCCCGGCGGCCTGTCGGCGACGACGAGCGCCACCGGCACGTATACCTTCACCGGCCTGGGCAACGGCACGTACACCGTCGCCACCGCCCACGACGGCCGGTCCACCTCCGTGTCCGTAGTGGTCAGCGACGGGGGACCGGCGACGGCCGATCTCGTCCTTCCCGTGGCGACCGGCAGCTACGCCGTCTCCACCCTGCCGGCGGCGTTCGCGCCGGCGGACGGCACGGTGCTCCCGCTGACCGGCGACGACGCCGTCCTGCAGATCACGCTGCCGGCGCCGGTCACGCTGTACGGCGCGCAGTACACCACGGCCTGGGTCGACACCAACGGCAAGGTCTCGTTCACCAACCCGGGCACGGCGTACGTCGAGCACGGCCCGCTCCCGTCCACCGCGCCACCGAACGCCACCGTCTACCCGTTCTGGTGCGACCTCGTGGTCGACGGGCAGGCGTCGGTACGGACGGCGGCGGCCGGCGGCGCGTTCACCGTCGAGTGGCGCAACGTCCACCTCTACGGCAACACCTCGCGGCGGCTGTCGTTCTCCGTGGTGTTCGCGTCGGACGGCACGATCACCCTGCACTACCAGAGCCTGGACAACGCCGCCGAGCGCGGCTCGGGCGCGACGGTCGGGCTGGAGAACTCGACCGGGACGCTCGCGGCGCTGTACTCGTACAACGACGCCACGCTCGTCGCCGGCACCGCGATCCGGTTCACGCCCTCCTGACGGCACTGAGATCGCAGGGAGGTCGCGGGCGCCCGGGGGTGGGCGCCCGCGACGGATCGGGACCGGCTACACGGCGGTCGGTGCCGCGGCCGGAGCGGGCGCCGGGGCCGGGGCCGGGGCGTGGGCGTCGTCGACCATGGTCGACTCGTCGAACGGGTTCTCGCCGGACAGGACCGTGCGGGCCCGGTCGCGGTCGAACTCGCCCGTCCAGGTGCCGATGACGATCGTGGCCACGGCGTTGCCGGCGAAGTTGGTCAGGGCCCGCGCCTCGGACATGAAGCGGTCGATGCCGACGATCAGGCCGACGCCGTCGACCAGGTCCGGGCGGTGGCTCTGCAGGCCGCCGGCCAGGGTGGCCAGGCCGGCGCCGGTGATGCCGGCGGCGCCCTTCGACGCGATGATCATGAAGCCGAGCAGCGAGATCTGCTCGCCCAGGGACAGCGGGTTGTCCATGGCCTGCGCCACGAACAGCGACGCCATCGTCAGGTAGATCGCCGTGCCGTCGAGGTTGAACGAGTACCCGGTCGGGACCGTGATGCCGACGACCGGGCGGCTCACGCCGACGTGCTCCATCTTGGCGATCAGGCGGGGCAGCGCCGACTCCGACGACGAGGTGGACAGGATCAGCAGGAACTCGCGCCCGAGGTACCGCAGCAGCTTGAACAGGCTGATCCCGGACACCACCCGGATCAGCAGGCCGAGCACCACGAAGACGAAGATCGCGCAGGTCACGTAGAAGCCGAGCATGATCTGCGCCAGGCTCTTGAGCGCGTCGACGCCGGTCGCGCCGACCACGGCCGACATGGCACCGAAGGCGCCGATCGGGGCGAGCCACATGATCATGGCGAGGACCTTGAAGACGAGCCGCTGGATGGTGCCGACAGCGGCCAGCACCGGCTCGCCGCGCCGGCCCATCGCCTGGACGGCGAAGCCGACGAGCAGCGCCACGAGCAGGGTCTGCAGCACCTCGCCGGAGGTGAGCGAGGACAGCAGGGAGGTCGGGATGATGCCCAGCAGGAAGTCGGCGGTGGTCTCGGCCGGCGCGCCGCTGGCCGCCTTCTGGCCGGCCTTGGCGATCGCGTCGTTGAGGTGCAGGCCGGAGCCCGGGTGGACGATGTTGCCCACGACCAGGCCGATGGCCAGGGCGACGGTCGACATGACCAGGAAGTAGCCGAGGGCGAGGCCGCCGACCCGGCCGACCTTGGCGGCCTGCCGGACCGAGCCGACGCCGAGCACGATGGTGCAGAAGATCAGCGGGCTGATCATCATCTTGATGAGGTTGACGAAGCCGGTGCCGACCGGCTTGAGCTCCACGGCCGCCGCGGGGGCGGCGAACCCGAACGCGATGCCGGCGACGACGGCGGCGATCACCGCGAGGTACAGGTAGTGCGTGCGGTCCCGGCGGCGGGCGGGACTCGCTGGGGGCGAGGTGTCCATGCCGCTGAATGTGGCCTGGGTCTCATCTCCGTGGCACCGTTACGTTCATTCTGTTCACGACCCGCTCACGACCCCGCCCACGACCCCGCCCGATCGGACACACCGCCATGACCCGCCGCTGGAGCATCGCCGGGCAGCTGTTCGCGCTGCAGGTGCTCGTCGTATCCCTGCTCGTCGCCGGCGGCACGGCCGGCGCGGTACTGCTGGCCCGCGACGACGCCGAGGACGCGTCGACCGACATCGTGCTCGCCGTCGCCGAGACGGTGGCCCGCTCACCGTACGTCGTCGACGCCGTGACCGGGCCCGACCCGGTGGCGCGCCTGCAGCCGTACGCGGAGGCGACCCGGCTCGCCACGCACACCGACTTCGTGGTGATCATGGCCCCGGACCGGACCCGGTTCACGCACCCGACGGCGAGCCTGATCGGCAAGCCGTTCAGCGGCACGATCGAGCCGGCGCTGCGGGGCGGCCAGGTGGTGGAGACGTTCACCGGCAGCCTCGGCGAGTCGGTGCGCGCCGTCGTCCCGGTCCGCGCGGCGGACGGGCGGATCACCGGGCTGGTGTCGGTGGGCATCACGACCGAGGCCGTCAACCAGCGGCTGCTACGCCAGGCGCCCGCGGTCGCCGTCGCCACCGGCGCCGCGCTGCTGCTGGCCGCGGCCGGCGCCTGGCTGCTGAGCCGGCGGCTGCGCCGCCAGACGCACGGGCTCGGGCCGGCCGAGATGACGCGGATGTACGAGTACTACGACGGCGTCCTGCACGCGGTGCGTGAGGGGCTGCTCGTCGTCGACCTCAAGGGGCACGTCGCGCTCGCCAACGACGAGGCGAAACGCCTGCTGGGGCTGGGGGACGCCGACCTGCCGCCGGCCGTCGCCGAGCTGGTCGCGTCGGGCCGGCCCGCCGAGGACGAGCCGGTGCTGGCCGGCGACCGGGTGCTCGTGGCCAACCAGCGGGCCACGCAGTTCGCCGGCCGGCGACTCGGCACCGTGCTGACCCTGCGCGACCACACCGAGCTGCGCGCGCTGACCGGCGAGCTCGACTCGGTCCGCGGCCTCACCGAGGCGCTGCGGGCACAGGCCCACGAGGCGGCGAACCGCCTGCACACGGTGCTGACGCTGGTGGAACTCGGGCGCACCGACGAGGCCGTGCGGCTGGCCACCGCCGAGCTGGCGCTCGCCCAGCGGCTCACCGACCGGGTCGTCGGCGCGGTCACCGAGCCGGCCCTCGCGGCGCTGCTGCTCGGCAAGTCGGCGCAGGCGGCCGAGCGGGGCGTCGAGCTGGTCGTCGACGAGGAGTCGCGGCTGGACGCGGCGGTGCTGCCGAGCCGCGACCTGATCACCGTGGTCGGCAACCTGGTCGACAACGCCCTGGAGGCGGTGGCCGGCACCGACCCGCCGCGCCGGGTCACGGTGCTGGTCCGCCAGGAGGCCGGGGAGGTGCTGGTCCGGGTCGGCGACACCGGCCCCGGGCTGCCGGCCGAGCACGTCACAGACGCGTTCCGGCGCGGCTGGTCCACCAAGCGTGAGGGCCGCGGCCTGGGCCTCGCGCTCGTCGGGCAGGTGGTGCGGCGGTACGGCGGGCAGTACGAGGTCGCCGCAGCCGACGGCGGCGGCGCGGTGATCACCGTGCGGCTGCGGAGCGCGTCATGACCGCCGTGCGGGTTCTCGTCGTCGACGACGAGCCGCTCATCGCCGACGCGCACCGGGCCTACACGGAGCGGCTCGACGGTTTCACCGTCGTCGGCGTCGCGCACACGGCCCGCGAGGCGCTCGCGGTGCTGCGCGCCGAGCCGGTCGACCTGGTGCTGCTCGACCTCAACCTGCCCGACAAGCACGGCCTGGAGGTGTGCCGGGCGCTGCGGGCCGCCGGCAGTGGCACCGACGTGCTCGCCGTGACGTCGGCGCGGGACATCGCGATGGTGCGCGCGGCGGTGGCGCTGGGCGTCACGCACTACCTGCTCAAGCCGTTCACGTTCGCGGCGTTCCACGACAAGCTCACCCGGTACGCGCAGTACCGCAGCCAGGTCGTCGGCGCCGGTGAGGTGGCCGCCCAGCACGAGGTCGACCGGGTCTTCGCGACCCTGCGCGGTACCGGAGACGCCGCATCGCTGCCGAAGGGACTGGACGCCGCCACGCTCGACCGCATCCTGGCCGCGCTGCGCGAGACGGCCGGGCTGTCCGCGGCCGAGGCGGCGGCCCGCACCGGCACCTCCCGCGTGACGGCCCGGCGCTACCTGGAGCACCTCGCCGACACCGGCCGGGTGGTCCGCGAACCGCGCTACGGCGGACCGGGCCGGCCGGAGGTCGAGTACCGCCCGCGGCATCCGTGACCCGGCCCGGGTCCGCGGCGTTGGAGCTTCGTCATCCGGTGAACGCGGCGACGCCCCGCTGCCAGGCGCCGTCGAGCGCGGCGTCCGGCGGGAACCGGCCGTTGAGCTCCAGGATCACCATGCCGTGCGCGAAGGCCCAGATCGCCCGGGCCCGGTCCGGGTCGCCGCCGGTCGCCGCGACCAGCGGCTGCGCGGCCGCCTCCTCGACGCCCGGGGCCAGCAGGTCGCGGCGCAGCGGGCGCTCGGTCATCAGCCGGTACAGGTTGGGGCGGCGCCGGGCGAAGTCCCGGTAGGCGGCAGTGAGCGCGCCGATCGGGTCGGCCGCCCCCTCGACCGCCCGGGTGAACAGCTCGGCCTGCTCCTCGAACCCGGCCGAGATCAGGGCCGCCTCCAGCGCCGGCTTGTCGCGGACGTGCTCGTAGAGCGAGGCCGCGCGGATCCCCAGCTCGGCCGCGATGCGGCGCATCGACAGCGCCTCGGGGCCGTCCCGCTCCAGCAGGTCACCGGCGGCCCGCACGATCTCGCGGGCCCGCGGGCTCAGCCCATGTAACGCGCGCAACACCCATCCGCCTTCCTAACGGTGTTAGGGTAGCAGCCTAACGGTGTTAGGGAGAGGAAAACTCGCGATGAGCGACCGCATTGCCCGCATCCTGCTCGTGCTCGCGGCGCTGGGCGCCGCCGTGGCGGTGGTCAGCTCGGCCGGCGCCGTCGCCGACGCCGGGCCGGACACCCGGATGGTGGAGACCTGGCGCCTGCTCGGCCTCGTCGTGTTCACCGGCGTGTTCCTGCTGCTGGCGTACCGTCCGCGCCGCTACGCCGGGATCTGGGAGCTGACCATCGTCAACAAGCTGGGCCTGACCATTGCCGGGCTCTCCTTCGGCGCCGGCACGGCCGGCGCCCGCGACGCCCTGGTCGTCGACGGTGCGATCACCGTGATCCTGCTGGCCTCGTACGCCCTGACCCGCGGCTGGACCGCCTGGCGCACTCCCGCCCCCGTGTCGTGACGCCACCGCTTCGAGCTCGCGGGACAACGGATCCGGTGGCCGCGCCCTATCGTGCTGGGCATGGTGACGTTCACGGTCGACGATGTCACGCCCGCCGCCGAGCGGCTGCCGACGCAGCCGCTCGGCGAGCTGTTCCCCGAGGCGCTCGTGTTCGGCGGGGACCCGCAGCTGCCGGTGCTCGCGCCCGACGGGGTGCACCCGCTGCTCAGTGCGGTCGCGCGGGCGTTCGCCGAGCACCGGCCGCTCGTCCTGTCGCCTGACGCGGTGTGGCTGACGATCGCGAACGGCGTCGCCCAGCACGTGCGCCTGCACGCCGAGGAGCTGCGGTCGCGGCTGGTCCGACACAGCGGGAAGCAGCGGCTCGAGGTGCAACACGCCGGGCCGCTGCCGCGCGACGCCGCCTCCTGGGCGGACCTGGTCGACGGGTTCGCCAAGCAGCTCGACGACCTCGGGCTGTTCGAGTGCGACTTCTCCACGAGCACCGAGGTCGAGCGGGTGACCGGGCGCATCGTGCTCATGGACGTCTACTCGCCGTACTTCTCGTACTGGCTGATCACCGTGTGCGGCATCCCGTCGGTGACGCTCACCGGCACCGTCGAGGACTGGCGGCGCATCCGTGCCCGGATCGACGCCCTCGACCGCTTCGGCCTGGAGACCTGGTGCCGGTCCCTCGCCCCGATCGCCGACGAGTTCGTGCGGGCCGCGGCCGGCGACCCCGACCAGGCGTTCTGGCGGCGCATCTACAACCCGGTCGACGCCTACGGCGGCGAGGTGATCACCGGTTGGATCGCCCGTTTCTACCCGTACCTGATGGGCACCCGCATCGACCTTCCCAACTGGCTGCTCGACCTCCCACTCGGCGAGCCGCGCGACGACCCCGAGCCGAACGGCATCCGCAGCGACATGGTCCCCGCCGTGTTGTCGCGGGTCGTCGTCAACGTCAACGACCGGGTCGGCGGCGACAACCGCGTGGTCGCCCTGCACGGCGGACTCGTCGCCGTCGCCCAGGACCCGGACGGTGCGCTGCGTCCCGTCGCCGGCTGGCACCTGGCGCCGGCGGTCGTCGAGATCGACGACGTCGTCGACCGGATCGTGGAGCGACACGAGACGACCCCGGGCGACGACGACTGCGACGAGGGCCCGGCCGAGGTCCTCGCGCTGTACCACCGGATCGGGTCGGCGACCCTGTTCGACGGCCGCTGGCGGCTGCTCCCGCACCGCGAGCACCGCTCGGTGTACGTCGACGGCTTCAGCATCCGCGCCCTCGTCGACCTGGCCGACGGCCGGACCCTCGCCTCGGCCACCGATGATGAGTTCATCACCCGGTGGGTCGTGTGCCGCCTGGTCGAGGAGCCGGGACGGTTCGGGCCCGTGCGCCGCCTCGCCGGAGACCTGTCCGACGTCCCGGTCCTCGGCACGTCGCTCGCCCTGCTGCTCGACGCGGCCCTCGACTCGGGCGGCGACATCGCGCATCTGGAGACCGGCCGCCTCAGGTAGCGGCTCGGGCGGTGGCCACCACGGCGGCGACGGCTACCCGACGACCTGGTCGCCGAGGACCCGGCGCGCGTCGTCCAGCCGCTCGACACAGGTGGCGAAGACGACCTCGCCGCCGCAGATCGAGGTGGGCAGCAGGCCCACGACGTTGATGTTCGCCTCGGCCAGCCGCCGGGCGAACCGGCCGACCTCGCCGGGCTGGTCGGCACACTTGACGAGCAGGGCCGGGTGCTCGTCGAACGGCACGCCGGCTGCGGTCAGCGCCGCGCGGGCGGCGTCCTCGTAGTTGGCGGTGAAGTAGACGAAGCCGTGGTCGCCGGCCGTCACACCGCCGATCTCCAGGTTGACGCCGTGTGCGCCCAGCACCTCGCCGACGTGGGCCAGCTCGCCCGGCTGGTTCTTGAGATCGATGGTGAAGATGTTCATGGCGGTCCTGCCTTCAGGAACTCGGCCGGGATCTGTGCCGACTGTGCCGACTGTGCCGACTGTCCCGACTCCGGCTGGCGCTCCAGGAAGCGCAGCAGCTCGACCGGGAACGGCAGCACCACCGTGGAGTTCTTCTCGGCTGCCACCTCCACCACCGTCTCCAGCAGCCGCAGCTGCAGCGCGGTCGGGGTCTGACCCATCGTGGCGGCGGCGTCGGCCAGCTTGCGCGACGCCTGCAGCTCGCCGTCCGCGGTGATGACCCGGGCCCGCCGCTCCCGCTCGGCCTCGGCCTGCCGGGACATCGAGCGCTTCATCGACTCCGGCAGCGAGACGTCCTTGATCTCCACCCGGTCGATGTGGACGCCCCAGTCGACCGCCGGACTGTCGATCATGAGTTCCAGGCCCTGGTTGAGCCGCTCGCGGTTGGTCAGCAACTCGTCGAGGTCGCTCTTGCCGATGATCGAACGCAGCGACGTCTGCGCCACCTGGAGCACGGCGAACATGTAGTCCTGGACGTTCACCGCGGCCCGGACCGGGTCGATGACCCGGAAGTAGACCACCGCGTCCACCTTCACGGTGACGTTGTCGCGGGTGATGCCGTCCTGCGCCGGTACCGGCATCGTGGTGATCTGCAGGTTGACCTTCTGCATCCGGTCGATGCCGGGCACGATCAGCGCCAGGCCGGGCCCGCGGGTCGCCGTGCGCAGACGTCCGAACCGGAAGATCAGGCCGCGTTCGTACTGACGGACGATCCGGGTGCTCGCCGCCAACCCGGCCGCCGCGATGATCAACAAGAAGATCAGCAAAAAGGTCATGACAGCTCGCGCCGCCTTCGACGTCTCCATTCCAGGCTAACGCGGCCCGTCCCCCGTCGGGATCACCCCGAGCTGCGCCGGGCCTGCGGTGTATCAGGCGGGTACCTCGCGGATCTGGATGGGTGCGGCGGCCGTTGCCCGGCCGCCCTGCCACCCGGTCCGGAAAGGAACCCAGCGATGACGCACATCCTGCAGATGAGCACCGACGATCTGACCTCCCTCTACACGTGGCCGTTCCCGCCGGAGCGCGGCGCCATCTACGACGCCACGATGATGGCCCACTGGCTGGAGCTGCAGCTGGGCCCCGACGTCATCGTCGTGCCGGCCGAGGCGGCGGTCCGTGCCCCGGTCGGGGACCGTTCGCTCGACGCGTTCGCCGACCCGAAACCCGTGAACCTGTCCGTGTCGCAGTGGGCGGCGCTGGCCACCAACGCGACGATCGGCGGCCTGCTGGCCCGCCAGGACGTGGCGGCCCGCCTCGACCCCGCCGGGGCGCAGGCGGTCAGCGCGGCCAACGCGACCGACCTCGGCGCGTTCACCGTCGACGTGTCGGGCTCGCCGGCATCCTGCGTCGTGCCGGTGAGCCACGGCACGATCGTGATCGTCGTCGGCCCGAAGATCGTGGTGATCCCGATTCCCAGCCAGCCGGACCCCGACCCGATCACCGGCACCGCTGTACTGACCCGGCAGGACCTCCTCGGCGTCGGCGTCCGGCTCCGGGCCGCCGCCGACGCGCCCAACGCCGGGATGCTGCGGGACGCGTTCCTGTCCGCCGCCGACCGGATCTTCGAGGCCGCCCCCGCACGCGGCTGACCGGCCGCGCTCAGGGTGCGTACGGATGCCCGGCGGGGTATGGGCAGCCCCGCCGGGCCACGTCAGGACGGCAGGCGGACGTGCAGGGCCGCACCGCCCGAGGGCGCGTCGCCGATCGTGAGGGTTCCGCCGTGTGCGGTGACGATGTCCCGGGCGATCGACAGGCCCAGTCCGGTGCCGCCGCCGTCGCGGGAGCGGGCGTCGTCAAGACGGACGAAGCGGTCGAAGACCCGGTCGCGATCCGCGGGCGGGATGCCCGGACCGTCGTCGGTGACGGTTAGTTCGGCGTGGCCGTCGCCGCCGCGCAACTCGATCCCCACCCGGCCGGCGGCGTGCCGGGCGGCGTTGTCGAGCAGGTTGCGCAGGACACGTTGCAGGTGCCCCGGGTCGCCCTTGACCCGAACGGGCGCCACGTGCGCCTCGATCCGCAGCTCGGGGTGCTGGGCCGTCATCCGGTCCCGCTCGGCGTAGACGAGGTCGTCGAGGTCGACGTCCTCGCGGCGGATCCGCAGCCCGGACTCGTCGACCCGGGCGAGCAGCAACAGGTCCGCGATGAGTGCCGCCATGCGGGCGCTCTCGCGGTGCATGCGCCCCACGTGGGGGAGCGCCTGCGGCGGCAGGTCCGTCTGCTCGAGGATGTCCAGACCGGCGTGGAGGGTGGCCAGCGGGCTGCGCAGCTCGTGGCTGGCGTCGGCGACGAACCGGCGCTGTGCCGCGGTCGTGGCCTCGATCCGGTCGAGCATGGTGTTCATCGTCGTGGCGAGCGCCGCGATCTCGTCCGCCGCCGCCGGTACGGGCAGCCGGGTGTGCAGGTTCTGCGCGGTGATCGTGTCGGCCTGGCGGCGCATCGCGTCCACCGGGCGCAGGCTGCGGCCCACGAACAGGAACGTGGCGAGCCCGACGATCGCGGTGAGCAGGGGCATGCCGACGACGAGCGCGCCGATGACGGCCTCGGTGCCGTCGTTGACCTCGTCCAGCGACTGCCCGACGAGGACGGTGCGCTGCCCGTCCGCCGTCGTGACGCCGGTGGCGACGATCTGGAACGACTCGTTGTGGGCGACGGGCAGCCGGCGACGTTCGCGCTGGGTCTGGCCGGCCTTCGGGCGCAGCGGCGAGATCGGGTCGGCGCCGCCGACGGACGCCGACGCCGCCACCACCCGGCCGTCGGCGTCGACGACCTGCACGATCGTGCGGTCCCGCGGGGACGGGCGCAGCGCCGCGGCGAGTCCGGCCCCGCCGTCGCCGAGCGCGGCGGCAACCTGCACGGCGCGCTGGGTCGTGGACTGGTCGACGTTCTGGGTGAGGATGATCCGTGACGCCACGACGAGCGCGACGCCGCTGAGCACCGAGGCGATCGCGACGACCGCCGCGGCGGCGAGCGCGGAGCGCATCCGCACCCCGAGCCGATTCGCCAGCCCCTGCCTGAAGCGCCCGACGCGCTGCCGTGTGCTGCTCATGGCGTGAACCTAGCCGGACCGGCGGGCGACCGGACCGGATCGGGCCGTTCCCGGCGGGACGAGATCGTGGCGGTGCGGGCCAGCCAGGCCGACGTGACGCAGTCCCGCAGCGTGTGCCGGGGATGCCAGCCCAGCTCGCGGGCGATGCGGTCGACGGCGGCGACCACCTCCGCGGCGTCGCCGGGTCGCGGCGGGCCGGGCCGGGTCGGCACCGGCGCGCCGGCGACGTCGGAGACGGTGCGGATCACCTCCAGCACCGAGTGCCCACGGCCGGCGCCGACGTTGTACACGGCGGCGTGGCGCCCGGTGGCGAGCCGCTGCGCTGCGCGGTGGTGGGCGTCGGCGAGGTCGGCGACGTGGACGTAGTCGCGTACGCCGGTACCGTCGGCGGTCGGCAGCGTGGTGCCGGCCACGGTGAGCGGCACGCCGGTACGCAATGCGTCGAACGCCAGCGGCAGCAGGTTGGTGGTGCCGCGGTCACCCAGGTGCGCGGCGGCCGCCCCGACGGCGTTGAAGTATCGCAGGGCGACCCACGAGACGCCGTGGGCGTGGCCCACTGCGGCGACGAGCTGCTCGGCGACCAGCTTGGTCCGGCCGTACGGGGAGAGCGGTCGGGTCGGCGCGTCCTCCGTCACGGTCGGGCGGTCCGGCCGCCCGTAGACGGCCGCCGACGAGGAGAACACGAGCCGGGTGACGCCGGTGGCGACCATCGCGTCGAGGACGGCGGCGACGACGCCGACGTTCTGCCGGTAGTACCGGATCGGCTGGCTGAGCGACTCCGGCGCGGACTTGCTGCCGGCCAGGTGCATGACCCCGTCGGCGCGGTACCGGGTCAGGACGGCGCGGACCAGGGCCGGGTCGCCGGCGTCACCGACGACCAGCGGCACGTCCGGCGACAGGCGGGCCCGGTCGCCGGTGGACAGGTCGTCGAGGACGACGACCCGCTCGCCGGCGGCCCGCAGCTGCGCGACCACGTGCGCGCCGATGTACCCGGCCCCGCCGGTGACGAGCCAGGTCATCGGGTTCATCGCGGCACCCGCTGGTGCTCGCCGAGCGGGCCGAGGCGCAGGCCGCGCTCGCGGGTCCAGTCGACGAGCTGGGGGAGCGCGTCGAGGGTCCGCCGCCACGAACCGGCGGCCGAGGTGCAGTCGGAGTCGTGCAGCAGGACGGTGCCGCCGCCGACGAGGGTGCTCGTCACCGTGCGCACGATCGTGCCCGGCGTGGCCGAGGCCTGCCAGTCGCGGCCCCACGCGGTCCACAGCTTCGGTTCGAGCCGCAGCCGGCGGCAGGCGACCAGCGCACCGCTCGTCAGCACGCCGTACGGCGGACGGTACCAGCGCGGTGCCCCGGCCCCGAGGGTGGCGACGAGATCCCGGGCGCGGGCGATGTCGTCATAGGTGGCGCGCGGCGTGCGCCACAGCAGGCAGCGGTGGAACCAGCCGTGCACGGCGACCTCATGCCCGGCGGCGACGAGCTCCCGGCCGAGCCCCAGATCGCGGTGCAGCATCGTTCCGAGGAGGAAGAATGTCGCCCGGACGCCGTGCTCGGCGAGCAACCGCAGGAACGCCGGCGTCGACGTCCGGTCCGGCCCGTCGTCGAACGTGAGCGCGACGTGGCCGGCCGGTCCGGTGCCCGCGAGGGCCGGCAGCAGCATGCGCCGGCCGGGCGGGTACGCGGTGACGGCCGGCAGTGCGTGCGCGGCGAGCCCGGCGGCACCGATGGTGAGGCCGGCGGCGAGCGCGCGGTTCACGCCGCCACCGCCAGGTCGGCCAGCACCGTCTCCGGCAGCAGCGGCGCCGGAGCGTAGCTCGTGGCGCCGGTGAGCGCGGCGCGCAGCCCGCCGGCGAGATCGGCCCGGCCGCGCAGCCAGGGTGCCCAGCCGACCCGGTCGAGGACCTCGGCGTTCGCGGCGCCGTGACCGGGCAGGCAGCGGTACGTCACGACCGGCACGCCGGCGGCGAGCGCCTCCACCGACGACAGCCCGCCGGCGTTCTGCACGACGACCTGACAGGCGCGCACCAGGCCGGCCATGTCGCCGACCCAGCCGAGCGCGAGCACCCGACCCGACCGGTTCAGCCGGCGCCGCAGCCCGTCGTTGCGGCCACACGCGACGACCGGCACCGCCAGTCCGGTCGCGGCGACGTCCAGGGCGGCCCGCTCGACCTGCCCGACTCCCCAGGCACCGGCGACGATGAGGGCCAGCGGTCCGCGCGCCGGCAGGCCGAGGGCCGCACGGTCGACGGCCGGCGTCGCGGGGCAGAACGCCGGCCGCACCGCCGGTGCGACGACCCGCACGTCCGGCGCGCCGAGCTCCTTGGCCTGCCGGGCGCTGTCGTCGTGCAGCGCCAGGTGTACGTCGACACCGTCGGCGATCCACAGCGGATGCACCGACAGGTCGGTGAGGTAGGTGACCACGGGAACGGCGAGCCGGCCCTGACGCCGAAGCCGGCCCAGCACCTGGCTCGCGAGCGGGTAGGTCGAGACGACGAGGTGCGCGTCGCTGCCGACCGCGGCCAGGGTCGCCTCGTCGGCGGCCGCGGTGAGCGTCGCCGCCCGCCCGCTGAGCAGGTCGGCGCCGGCGAGGGCGAGCAGCCAGCCCCAGCTGCGCGGCGCGACGGTGAGCTGCCGGCGGTACAGGCCCCGCAGCAGTACACCGAGGCGGCGGGGCAGCAGGTCGACGAAGTCGTGCCGGTGGACGGTGCGTCCCTGCGTGCGCAGCCGGCGGGCCAGCTCGTCCGCTGCGCCGTCGTGACCGGCGCCGAAGCTGGCCGACACCACGACCACCGATGATCCTCGCGGCATGGGGGTCTCCTCTCGTACCGGCAGGCGCCGGGACCGGACAGGATCGTGGCCGTGCCGAGCTGAAGGAACGCTGAACCCGGCGTCGTTCAGCGGGCTTTCAGCCGGGCGCGCCTACGGTGCCGGGCCATGAGAACCATCGGCAGGCTCGCAGCTCCCGCCGCACTGGCCGTCGTCGCCGTGCTGGCGCTCACCGGATGCGGCCGCGGCGCCGCGCCGGACGCGGGTGGCGCCGGCGACATCCCCGACAACCAGGCGTTCGTCGAATACCGGCCGGCCGGCGCCAAGTACTCGATCAAGGTCCCGGAGGGCTGGTCCCGCAGCGAGACCGGCGACACCGCGACGTTCACCGACAAGCTCAACACCATCACGGTCGGCCTCGGCGCGCGCGGGACCGCACCGGACGTCGCCGCCGGCCAGGCCGAGCTCGCCTCGTTGCGCGACAACGCCGGCTTCTCGGCCGGGCCGGTGACGGTGGAACAGCGCCCGGCCGGCCCGGTGCTGCTGATCAGGTACCGCGCCGACGCCGACGCCGATCCGGTCACCGGCAAGGTCGTCAACGACGACG
Source organism: Dactylosporangium sp. NPDC005572 (assembly GCF_040605515.1). Taxonomy (NCBI): domain Bacteria; kingdom Bacillati; phylum Actinomycetota; class Actinomycetes; order Micromonosporales; family Micromonosporaceae; genus Dactylosporangium; species Dactylosporangium sp. NPDC005572. Next base: position 57,586 of record NZ_JBEXCY010000048.1, read on the forward strand.
TCGAACGCTACGAGTACTGGCACGCACCGGCGGACATGCTCACGGTCACCCTGGCCGGCCCGCACGGCGCCGACAACGCCGACCCCTGGCGTACCGTCACCGAGTCCGTCCGGTGGCTTGGGTGAGCGCCCCGGCGATCCGCGCGGAGCGACTCTTCCGGTTCTTCCACAGCGGCGACGACGAGGTCCTCGCGCTGCGCGGGGTGTCCCTGCGGCTGGCCGCGGGGGAGTGGCTCGCCCTCACCGGCCCGTCCGGCTCGGGCAAGTCGACCCTGCTGGCCTGCATCGCCGGCCTCGACGAACCCGACGGCGGCAACGTGTGGATCGCCGGGCGGCGCATCACCCGCCGGCCGGAGCCCGCCCGGGCCCGGCTGCGGGCCCGGCACGTCGGCGTGCTGTACCAGGCCGGCAACCTCCTCGAACACCTGACGGTGGCGCAGAACATCCGCTTCGTGCGCCGGGTCGCCCGGCTCCAGCGCGGCGGCGACGACGTGGACACGCGCCTGGCGGCGGTGGGACTGGACGGGCGCGGCGGCGCGCTGCCCCGCGAACTGTCGGGCGGTCAGGTCGCCCGGGCCGGGCTCGCCGTCGCACTGGCGAACGACCCGGCCGTCCTCGTCGCCGACGAACCGACCGGCGAGCTCGACGAGCTGACGGAGCGCGCCATCCTCGGGCTGCTCGCGGCGCGGGCCGCCGCCGGAACCGCCGTGCTCGTCGCGAGCCACAGCCGGGCCGTCGCCCGCGCCGCCCACCGGGTGGTGCACCTGCACGACGGGCGCGTCCTCGAGACCGGGGAGGGCTGAGTGGCCACCACGGCCGACGTCTTCACCGGCGAGCACCTTGTGCGCACGTTCGGCCCGACCACCGCAGTGCGTGACGTCACCTGCGTGGTGCCGGCCGCCGCCCGCATCGCCATCACCGGCGTGTCCGGGTCCGGCAAGTCGACCCTCCTGCACCTCGTCGCCGGCATCGACGAACCCACCAGCGGTACCGCCAGATGGCCCACCATCGGCGAGCGGCTACGCCCGGGCCGGATCGGCATCGTCCTGCAGCGCCCGGCGCTCATCCCCACCCTCGACGTGGGCGAGAACGTGGCCCTGCCGCTGCTGCTGGCCAACCGCCCCGCCGACGCCGCCCGGCACGCCGCAGCCGAAGCACTGCGCCGGCTCGGTCTCGCCGAGCTCACCACGCGCCTGCCGCACGAACTGTCCGGCGGCCAGGCCCAGCGGGTTGCGGTCGCCCGGGCGGTCGCGCCCGGGCCGGACCTCATCGTCGCCGACGAACCGACCGCAGCCCTGGACTCGTCAGGCGCCGCCCACCTCGTCGACGTGCTGCTCGCCACCGCCGAACGCATCGATGCCGCGCTCGTACTGGCCACCCATGACCCGGCCGTCGCCGACCGGTTCGCCACCCGCTGGCAGATGGTGGACGGCACCGTCCGGGCGCAGCCGGACGCGACGGGACCGGAGCCGGCATGCTGACCTGGCTCGCCGGCGTACTGCGTCGCCGATGGATCCGGATCGCCGCCACTGCCGCCGGCATCGCCACGGCGGTCGCCCTGCTCGCCACCGTCGGCGCGTTCCTCGGCAACGCCAAGGCGTCGATGACCCGACGTGCCACCGCACCGGTCGACGTGGACTGGCAGGTGCGTCTCGACGCCGGTGCCGACCCGGCCGCCGCGCTCGCCACGACCCGCGCGGAACCCGGTGTCGCCGCCGCCGTGCCGGTCCGGTACGCCGATCTGCCCGCGCTGTCCAGCCGCGCCGGCGGCACCGTCAGCACCACCGGCGCCGCGGTCGTGCTCGGACTGCCGCCCGGGTACCGCACGATGTTCCCCCGGCAGATCCGCGACCTGGCCGGCACCGGCGACGGTGCCCTGCTGGCCCAGCAGACCGCCGCCAACCTGCGGGCCGTCCCCGGCACCGTGCTCACCGTCGAACGTCCCGGCCTTCCCGCCGCCCAGGTCACCGTCGCCGGGATCGTCGACCTCCCGCACGCCGACACACTCCTCGCGACCGGCCGGCCCGGCGCCACCGCACCACCCGACAACGTCCTGCTCCTGCCCGATCGGGTGTTCGCCGAGCTGCTCGACCCGGTGCGGGCCACCCGGCCGGACCTCGTCAGCACGCAGCTGCACGTGCGGACCCGGCGGCAGCTGCCGGCGGCACCGGACCGCGCGTACACCACCAGCACCGGCGCCGCCCACCATCTCGATGCGCAGCTGGCCGGTGCCGGCCACACCACCGACAATCTCGGCGCGGCCCTCGACGCGGCCCGCTCCGACGCGGCCTACGCCACCGCCCTGTTCCTGTTCCTGGCCACGCCCGGGGTCGCGCTCGCCGGGCTGCTGACCGCGACGGTCGTCGCCGTCGCCGCCCCACGGCGCCGCCGCGAGCAGGCGCTGCTGCGCACGCGCGGCGCCAGCACCCGGCAGGTGCTGGCCATCATCGCGACGGAGTCCGCGTTCAGTGGCGTCGCCGGTGCCCTCGCCGGCGTCGGGGCCGCGGCAGCGCTCGGCGCCGCGGTGTTCGGCGGGTCGGGCGGGCCGGCCTGGCTCGCGGCGGCCGGGACGGCAGGCCTGGTGGTCGCCGCCGGTGCGGTCCTGCTGCCCGCCTGGCGGTCGCTGCGCACCGGCAGCGTCACCGACGCCCGCGCCGGCAGCGACCTGCCAGGCACCCGGCTGCCGCTTGCGCTGCGGCTCGGGCTGGACATCGTCGCGCTGGCCGCCGCGGTGCTGCTGCTACGGACCACCACCGCCCGCGGCTACCAGCTGGTGGTCGCGCCCGAGGGGGCGCCCCGCATCGCGGTGGACTACTGGGCGTTCGCCGGCCCGGCCCTGCTGTGGTTGGGCGCCGCCCTGCTCGTCTGGCGGGTCGTGGCCGGCGCGCTGCGGCTCGGCAGGCCGGTCCTCACGGCGCTGCTGCGGCCGCTGGCCGGGCCGCTCGCCGGTACGGTCGCCGCCACCCTGCACCGCCGCCGGCAGCCGATCGCGACCGCCGCCACGCTCATCGCCTGCGCGGTCGCGTTCGCGGTCTCCACAGCCGTGTTCACGGCCACCTACCGGCAGCAGGCGGAGGTCGACGCGAGGCTCACCAACGGCGCCGACGTCACCGTCGCCATGCCGCCGGGCGCACCGGACGGCGACGTCGCCGGCACCATCGCCGCGACACCCGGCGTGCGGCACGTCGAGACCATCGGGCACCGGTTCGCCTACGTCGGCGCCGACCTGCAGGACCTCTACGCCGTGCGGCCGGGCACCGTGACCGCCGGCGCACACCTCGCCGACGCCTGGTTCACCGGCGGTACGGCGGACGGGCTGATGCGTCAGCTCGCACAGCAGCCCGACGGTGTGCTGGTCTCGGCCGAGACGGTCGTCGACTTCCAGCTGCGGCCCGGCGACAAGCTGACGCTGCGCATCACCGACGCCCGCTCCGGCACGCCCGTCCCGGTCACGTTCCGCTTCCTGGGCGTCGTCAACGAGTTCCCGACGGCGCCGACCGACAGCTTCCTCGTCGCCAACGAAAGCTACGTCGCCGGCCAGGCGGGCGTCGGGCCGGGCACGCACCTGGTCGACACCGGCGGCGCCGACCCGGCGGCGGTCGCGGCGGCACTACGGCAACGCATCGGTGCCGGGCCGGCGATCACCGACATCACCGCGGCCCGGGCCACCGTCGGGTCCAGCCTTGCCGGCGTCGACCTGGCCGGCCTGACCCGCATCGAGCTCGGGTTCGCGCTGGCCCTCGCCGTTGCGGCGGCCGGGCTGGTCCTCGCCGTGGATCTCGCCGAGCGGCGCCGCACGTTCACGATCCTCGGCGTGCTGCGCGCCAGGCCGCGCCACCTCGCCGGGTTCGTCGCCGCCGAGGCGTGTGTCGTCACGCTCCCGGCGCTGCTGTTCGGCGTCGGCCTCGGTGCCGGTATGGCCCGGCTCCTCGTGCTGATCCTCAGCGGCGCGTTCGACCCGCCACCTGACCGGCTGGCGCGTCCCTGGGGATACCTGGCCGCCGTCGTCCTGGCGATCGTCCTGGCCGCGGCTGGAACGGTGACGGCCCTGGTCTTCGCGACCCGCAGACCGGCGCTGTCCTTGCTCCGTGGCGATTGAGATGTCGTTCAGCAGGCCTGTGCCGTTCGCGGATAGCGGCAGAGGTTGTGGGCGACCGGCGGGCGGCGGGCATCGGTGGTCGCGGCGGGCAGCGTGTCGGGGGCCCGGCCGTGCTCGACCCAGTCGACGAGCGCTGCGAGCGGGTCGGTGGGAACGGGCCCGGCCCCGCCCGCGCAGTGGGCGACGCCGGGGGCGAGGAAGACGCGGTAGAAGTCGTCGGTTGCGCGCGCGCCGCCCATGACGGCCTCCACCTGTTGGCGGTACTCGATCGTGCCCTGTGGAAAGACCGCCTGGTCGGCCAGGCCGTGCCAGGTGATCATCTTGCCGCCGGCGGCCCGGAACGCGGACAGGTCGGGGTCGTCGGAGCCGATGACGGCGCTGTAGCCGGCCAGCGACTCGGTGAAGAGTCGCTCGAACTCGGGGTACCGGATGGTGGCGGGGTCGAAACCGGGCTGGCGCCGCAGGAAGTATCGGACCCAGTCGGCCGCGACCGGAAACGGTGCCCCGTGCCGCGGCCCGAAGAGGGGCTTGGCCGTGCCGGCGAGCCAGCCGAAGGAGGCACCCGGCAGCAGGCCGTACCAGAGCTGGCGCCCGGTCCGGGTGGTAGGGCCCTGCCAGATCCGGCGGACGACGTCGGCGACGCTCCGGCTGATGTGGTTCGTCGTGCCCTGGCAATGCACGGCCGTGCCGACGAGCCGGCCGGGATCGAACCGGCAGGTCTCGGGGCGGTCGATGACACCGTCGACGCGCCCGTCGTCGCGGTCGCACGCGGCGACCGCGGCACGGTTGAAGGCCTCGAGCTCACACGCCGTCGGGTACACCCCCGCCTCGTTCATGACGACCTGGGGCCAGAGCTGTGCGATCGTCAGGCGGTTCCAGTAGATGGCGGGCGCGGCGGCGATGATGCCGTCGAAATCGCCCGGGTACCGCTGGGCCTCGGCCAGGCCCTGCCGGCCGCCGGTCGAGCAGCCGGTGAAGTATGAGTACGCGGGTGGGCGGCCGTAGAACGCGGTGACGACCTGCTCCCCGACGCGGCTCATGTCGTGCACCGAACGGTATGCGAAATTCGTCAGGCGCCCGGCGTCGACGGTCCGGTTGCGGCGCAGTGCCCAGGCGGGGTGGCCGGTCCGGGGAGTGGCCAGCCCGGCGTCGGTGGACGCCGCCGCGTAGCCGCGTCGAACGGCGTCGGCGAGGGTGTGCCCGAACGATCCGGCGGTGAAGCCCCCACCGCCGACGGCCTGGAAACGCCCGTTCCAGGCCGTCCTCGGCAGCCGGAGCTCGATGCGGACCCGGTCACCGAGCGGTGGGTGGGTCAGCACGACCGTGATGTCGCAGCGCGTCGGCGCATCCGCCCGGCCGACCGCCGTCACCGCCAGAATCCGGGCCCCGGCCACGTGGGGCGTGGGCAGGTGCGGGCAGCCGACGGGGCCGCGCCCGACGGTGAGCACGGCCCCGGCCAGCGTGGCGCCCAGGACGGCCAGCACGAGCACGAGCGCCACCACGAACGTCGGCTGGCTCCTCGACACATCCTGCGCGTACCCGAATCGCCGCCCGGATCACGGTGCGTCCAGCTCCGCGCAGGCCGGCGTCAGCCGGGTGGGGCAACGGTTGCCCGCACCCTCGACCCCCACACTGCGTGTGCGGCAGCGGCGGTGGCGGCGCAGGCCAGCAGCCAGCCGCCGACGACGTCGCTGGGCCAGTGCGCGAGCAGCGCCACCCGGCTGACGCCGACGAGCGCCGCCCAGGTGCCGGCGACGACGGCCAGCGCGATACGGGAGCGCCGGCTGGTCAGCAACGTCCAGCCGATGACGATGACGATGCCGGCGGCAATGGCCGAGGATGTCGTGTGCCCGGACGGATACGAAAAGCCGCTCGTGGCGGTGAGCCGGTCGACCGGTCTGGGCCGGTGGATGAGCAGCATCACGCCGATCCGCACGGCGCTCGCGGAGGTGACGGTCAGGAGCAGGAAGGCGACGCCGGTGAGGTCCTGGCGCAGCAGCAGCACGATCAGCGCCAGGGCGGCGAGCGATAGCAGGACGGGGGTGTCGCCGGTGTGGGTGATCGCCGACATCGTCCCGCGCCAGGCCGGATGGGCCGGGGTGAAGCGGCGGGCGAGGCCGCTGACCGCTGCGTCGAGGCGCACCAGCGGCCCGAACCGGGCGGCGACGAGCCCGGTGAGTACCACGAACAGCAGTGCGGGTACTGCGGCCGCGGCGCGGCGGTCAGCCACCGTCAGGGTCCAGCCGGTAGCCGACACCGCGGACGGTCCGGATCGCGGAGCGGCCGTACGGGTGGTCGATCTTCTTGCGCAGGTAGCCGACGTACACCTCGACGATGTTGGGGTCGCCGTCGAAGTGGGCGTCCCACACGTTCTCGATGACGGCGGTCTTCGTCACGACCGTGCCGGCGTTTCGCATCATGAACTCCAGCAGCGCGAACTCGCGGGGGGTGACCGCGATCTCGTCGCCGCCGCGGGTCACCCGCCGGCGGGCCGGGTCGAGGTGCAGGTCGCCGGCGGCGAGCACGACGGGGCGCTCCGGGGCGCCGCGGCGGATCAGCGCCCGCAGCCGGGCGACGAGCACCACGAACGAGAACGGCTTCGTGAGGTAGTCGTCGGCGCCGAGGTCGAGCGCGTCGGCCTGGTCGTAGTCGCCGTCCTTCGCGGTGAGCATGAGGATCGGCGTCCACACCTCCTGCTGGCGCATCCGGCGGCACACCTCGTAGCCGCTGAGGCCGGGCAGCATGATGTCGAGCACGACGGCGTCGTAGGCGCCGTGCGGTGTCTCGGTGGCCGCCCACAGCCCGTCGACCCCGTTGAACATGAGGTCGGTGGTGAATCCTTCGGGGGCGAGCCCGTCGCGGACGGTCTCGGCGAGGCCGACCTCGTCCTCGACCAGCAGCAGTCGCATCTGTGAGCTCCTCTCAGAAGGCCCGCACGGGGGTGGCGTCGACGCGGCTGCGGGTCAGGTAGGCCACGAGCGCCATGGACGCGATGAG